>CBFGYO010000001.1:0-63440 GCA_965652975.1 uncultured Chitinophagaceae bacterium
AGTCATTTTGTGCTACCGCTATTTCGCCCCTAACGGGGCTTTTAAAAAAAGTCTTTAGTTATTCCGCCCTAGTCCCGTTGGGGTATTATATCGATAGAAAGGTTTCGTCATTTCCCTCACGCCCCGTTAGGGGCATAATATCGGTAGTAACGTCTTTAGTTATTCTCTCTACGCCCCGTAGGGGCAAAATCTGGGGTTTGCCAAATTGAATGGTTGCTTTTGAAATATTGAAATCTCTATATTTTGCCCCTACGGGGCGAATGCATCGATAGTCATTTTGTGCTACCGCTATTTCGCCCCTAACGGGGCTTTTAAAAAAAGTCTTCAGTTATTCCGCCCTACGCCCTTTGGGGTAAAATTTCGAAAAAAAGATTTTCATCGTTTCCCTCACGCCCCGTTAGCGGCATAATATCGGTAGTAAAGTCTTTAGTTATTCCTCTAACGGGGCGCTTAAAATAATCATTCCTATGTTCTAAATTTTCCAAGCTGTCGGACTATTTTACCTATCCATCCATTCCTTAAACGCTGATACATTCTCCTGGCTAATAATTACCTCCTCTGCAACTGCCGGTTCCACCTCAAGTTGCAATTTGCTTTTAGGATACACCTTTATTTTTTTAATAGCTGCCTGCTGTACAAGATATTTCCTGTTTACCCGGTAAAAAAGCAGCGGATCTACCTGCTTCTCGATATCCGCAAGTGAAAGATCCAGGATGAATTTTTGATTTTTCTGATCTACCAGGCACACCACTTTATGTGCTGCATAGAAGTAAGCAATATCTTCAGTTTTTATGCTTGCATAATCACTTCCACGTTTTACCAAAAATCTTTTTTTGTATCCATTTCCACCAGGTTGCTGCTGCCATTGCTGCAATTGTTTGAAACTTGCCGCAAAATGGTTCTTAAGCTTGTCATACTTATTCAGCGCGATTTCCAATTTCTCCTGTTTCACGGGTTTCAATAAATAATCAATGCTGTTATGTTCAAATGCTTCCTGCCAGTATTCATCGAATGCGGTGCAAAAAATCACGGGACTATTAATATCCACACGCTCAAAGATCTTAAACGACAGGCCATCACCCAGCTCTATATCCATAAAGAAAAGGTCCGGCAATGCATTTTGCTTGAGCCATTCCACAGAAGATTGCACGCTATCCAGTACTGCTACTACCTCCAGTGAGGGACCAGCCTTATGTAGAGCCTTCTGTAATTTTTCAGCGGCGGGTTTTTCATCCTCGACGATTACTACTTTCATGCTAATCGATTTTTAATACAGGTAATGTTACTATAAAATTGAATACGGTACTTTCCACAGTGATCTCTTTATTGGTGGTAAGTTTATAACGCTCCCTGAGGTTATTGAGACCAATCTTTGACGAGGGCCGCCGCAGGTTCTTTTTTCGTATTGCATTTCGAACTATTAATGCATCGTCTGTGAGCCTGATCTCCACAAGCAATGGATTAGCCTCTGAAAATTCGTTGTGCTTGATGGCATTCTCTGCCAGTATCTGCAATGAAATAGGTGGCACAAGATATTGTTCAAGTTCGGTTTCGGGTATTATAAGGTTGAGGTATACCGCATTTTCAAATCGAATTTGCAGGAGCAGGAAATAACTTTTTAAAAACTCCAGTTCTTCGCGAAGCAGTACCAGGTCCCTGGCTTTGTTTTGCAATATATATCGGTACACATCTGCAAGGTTGTCATTAAACTGTTTGGCCCGCGCGGGTTTTTCTTCTATCAAATGACTTAACGTATTTAGCGAATTGAAAATAAAATGCGGATCGATCTGGTTTTTTAAAGCTTCCAGTTCGGCTTCTGCTTTTGCCCTTTCCAGTTGCTCTGCACGGATCATTTCGGATTCGGATTCTTTTACCAGGAAAACGGTCTCGTACACATGCGTAATGAAAATAACGGCAATGAGTATAATGAGTGTGGATTGTGTTACAACATTCCAGTTTACCGGTTCGCCGGAAAATAAATTATACCAACCTACCAGCAGCAGTATGCTTAAGGGCACTGTATAAAAACTTATTCCCAGCATCAGCACAGCAATCTTTTGCAACGGCTTATTGATCCAGTCAAAATAACTGCGCAGTGAAAAGTGCAGGTAGCGATTGCCCTGCCAGATAACATACGCAATCATGATAGTATATAAAAAACTAAGTTTTACCTGCCAGTTAGATAAATTGAGATTATTGATCATCCCCGTAACGAGCGGGATGGTGATGCCAAAGAATGGAATCAATATTAGTCGAAAGCCAATATCATTGACCTTATAACCATTCTTTGTGTCCGTCGGTAGTTTTTGTATGTCGATCCCTTCCTTTTCCAACTTCGATCTTTTTACAAATGGGATGTAAAAATTAAATAATAGTTTAGACATACAAGTTTATTCCATCACCAAAACTTTTTCACTTATGGAAATGGGTACAATTAACTGGCTGGCAGTCCTGGTTGCCGGTATTTCATCGTTTGTAGTTGGAGGCATCTGGTATTCGCCCGGCCTGTTTGGCAACGCCTGGATGAAAGACAACAATCTTACACAAGAAGATGTAAAACGTGGAAACAAAGGGAAGATCTTTGGCTGGACGCTTATCTTCTCCCTACTCATGGCTGCAAACCTGGGAATGTTCCTGGCAGAGCCAAAGGCTTCGTGTCCAGTGGACTGTGTACCTAAAATAAACCTGGCTTTCGGCGCCGCCGCTGGTTTTCTTGCAGGCATTTGGGCATTCTGTGCTATTGCGATTCACAGTTTGTTTGAACAAAAGCCCTGGCGTGTGATCCTCATTAATGGATTTTATAGCCTGGTAGCGCTTACATTGATGGGAGCCATCATTGGTGTGTGGCGATAAACGAGGATAAAAGAACCAGCTTTCCGCGTACATTATAGGTCTTACTGAAAAACTGTTTATGAAAAAAAGTTACCTGGTAGCTATCGCATTGCTAACTATCCAAGTGGCAAATGCACAAACAAGTACCCTGCCAAGACCATGTGCAACAAATAATATTTATCGCTTTTTTGATTTTTGGATTGGCGAGTGGGAGGCATTTGGAGCCAAGGGTAAAGCAGGCGAAAGCAAGATATCGCTTATACTGGATAGCTGTGTAATACTTGAGGAATGGACCAGTATGCAACAGGGCTATGCAGGTAAAAGTTTTAATACTTACAATCCGCAATCCAAAATGTGGCAACAAACATGGGTAGACAATCGTGGCGGACTCACTGAGTATAGTAATAGTGTGTGGGAAAAAGATAAGATGATGCTTACATCGGCCAACCAATCGTTGCCAGATGGCAAACAGCTCATACAACGCATGACATTCACTAAATTAAGTAACGACAAAGTGAGGCAACATGGCGAGAATAGTAATGATGGCGGCAAAACATGGACCACCACTTTTGACCTGGAATACAGGCGCAGGAAATGATGAATGGAACGGTAGACTCGTTTTCTTTTTGGACCTTTAAGAAAATCATTCGCTATGGACAGAAAGAATTTCCTGATGCAGGCAGCAGTTGGTGCCGGCACGATTGTAACCTTGCCGTATCTTGTATATGGTCAAAATACGGCGACTACCGTACCTCCAAAAGCTGAACCATTGCCTGCGGAAAAAGTGAAAGCGTTTGTAAGTGCAGGTCACAACAACCTTGATAAGGTAAAAGAGTTGCTCACAGAATTTCCAACTCTGATATATGCGACCTGGGACCTTGGAGGTGGTGATTTTGAAACAGCGCTGGAAGGAGCTGGGCATGTAGGTAATAAAGACATTGCCAACTACCTGATAAAGCTCGGCGCAAGAACAAATATGTTTGTATTGACGATGCTGGGCAAAACACAGGTAGTAAAACCGTACCTGGAAGCATTCCCGGAATATCTCACTGCCCGTGGTCCGCACGGTCTTACTTTACTACACCATGCGCAGCGCGGCGGAGATGATGCAAAAGAACTATTGGAATATTTACAAACCAAAGGATTGAAAGAAACAAAATCACCATTATAAAAATCAATTACCAATGCAACACGCGATCAGCTGGTTCGAGATTCCTTCGACAGACCTGGAAAGAGCAACAAAATTTTATGAAACTATTTTCTCCTTCAAATTAACACCGCTTGATATGGACAATATCAAAATGCGGATGTTCCCGATAGACGATATGACCGGCGTGAGTGGCGCTGTTGTAGACAGCGGTGGATTTCATAAGCCATCGATGACAGATGGACCCCTGATTTATCTAAATGGCAATCCTGATTTGCAATTGATTTTAGATAAGGTAGAAGCTGCCGGGGGCAAAATACTGGTACCAAAAACTGAAATATCTCCTGAATATGGCAGCATGGCTGTATTCTTCGATACGGAAGGTAACCGCATCGGGTTGCACAGCGTGCCCGCCTCATAAACAAAAGTTTTATGTCAACAGCAATCGACTGGAGTCGTTTTTCAGTAAGGGTGAATATTAATGCCCCCATAGAAAAACTATACCATGCCTGGACAAGTCAACAGGGCATCGAACATTGGTTCCTCCGTATGAGCGAGTATCGTACTGCCGATGGGCGACTACGCAAACGAAATGAAGAAGTGGAACCTGGCGATACCTACAAATGGCGATGGCACGGTTACCCCGATTCAGTTACGGAAGAGGGAACGGTGCTTGATTTAAATGGAAAAGACCTGTTCAAATTCAGTTTCGGCAAAGCAGGCAATTGTACGGTGAAAGTATATAAGGACCATGATCAGTCGATTGTTGAATTAGTGCAGGATCATATACCAACAGATGAAAAGAGCATGGAATATTATCATGTGGGTTGCAAAACCGGCTGGACTTTTCACCTTGCTAATATGAAATCCATTTTTGAAGGCGGGATCGACCTGCGCAATAAAGATGAAAATCTGAAAGATGTTCTTAATTCTTAGTGTCAGCGAGCTAAGTATCCGGGGTTAAAATCAGGGAATATCCTTATTCGTTTTTTTACCACATAGAATCATAGAAGCATAGATTTCACATAGAATTTAAACCGGTCGAATATAATAATCCCTATGTTGATCTATGTGTCTATGATTCTACCTGCCTGCCGGTAGGCAGGTGTGGTAAATAAGCGAACTTAAAGATATTCCCCATGAAACGCACCCCCTTCGACGCCTGGTATTATTTTTTGTAAAAATTAAACAATGCAATTCGACCTGGATAAATCAATAGAAGTACTCGAACGAACTCCTGCTTGTCTACAGTTATTACTTAGCGGCCTGGATAGTGAATGGATAACAAGTAATGAAGGACCCGATACATTTTCACCCTACGATGTATTAGGACACCTGATACATGGCGAAAAAACGGATTGGCGCCCCAGGGTCCTGATGATACGCGAACATGGAGTATCGCAGACATTCGTTCCCTACGACCGGTTTGCGCAATACCGCGAAAGCGAAGGAAAATCAATCAACCAGTTGCTGGAAGAATTCAACAAGCTTCGTAAAGAAAATTTGATTTGGTTTAAATCTTTACAACTTACGGAGGCTGATTTAAACAAGGAGGGCATGCATCCTGTGCTGGGTACTGTCACAATGAAACAATTGCTGGCAGCCTGGGTTGTACATGATCTTACACATATCGCTCAAATAGGACGCGTGATGGCGAAACAATACAAAGAAGAAATTGGACCCTGGGTTGAGTTTTTCAGGGTCTTGAATTTTTAAGGACTGGCTTCCTTTGTGTTCGTTGTGATTCGTTGTGTCTGTTGTGATTCCTAAACATAATCACATTAGGCGCACCACGACGAACACAACGAACCACAAAGAACACGACGAAAAACACATACCAAAATATAAAACTTCATTTATGAGAATACTTTACCTTTTATTAATCACTCTATCTCTCGCCTCCTGCGCAAATGACAATACATCAAAAACGGAAACAGGTGAAGCTGCCGCCACCGATTTAATTGGTGAATGGAATAACCTTTCAATTAAAGTAGACATCAACTCCAAAAACAATACAGACTCAACCGACACATTTGAAGCCGCACAACCACACTGGGAAGAAAAGCTGAAGATCCGCCCGATCAGGACTTTTTTCCGCACAGACAGCACGTGGAATTCCGCACATTATAATCTAAAAGACTCGCTCTTTTACAACCCTTCTGGTAAATGGTGGATCAATCGCGATCAACTGGTGATGCTACAAACCTTCCCTTCACCAGATACTACCACCTACCTGCTCACCATCACAAAGGATACAGCAACGTTTGATGCCATGCTCGATTGGGATTCTGATGGCAAAAAGGATGACAGGTATTTCGGTAGACAGGTGAAAATAAAGAGGTAGTGATTTGAATGATTCCTTAGCTTTTTTAACCACATAGGAGCATAGAAGCATAGTTACACATAGGATTAAATATTCGAAGGTGTTACTCCCTATGTTGGCTTATGCTTCTATGCTCCTATGTGTTAAAAAAAGCGAATAAGGAAATCTACCCCCCATCACCCCGGATGTCTGCAACAACTGCAGGAGTAAAATAAAAACGGTTACCAACAGGGTTTACACCCCACTGGTAACCGTTTACCTCATTTTTTATTTTATTTCTTTGTAAGCGTTATTTGCATGTTCTTGTATTGCACACCCGTCATAGGATCGGGACCGTACATTTCCATAATGTGTGTTTTATCATCCACCATCCGCATTACCTGTTTCAACTTGCAGGTCCTGCCATCTACAGGGCTTACCATCTCGCCAGTCATAACGATTGATTTGGATGCCGCGTCGTAGGGACCTTCCATTGTCATGATGCCCGAGCTCATATTGTCGATCCAGGTGCTGATATACACTTTCTTTGCATTATCATAACCGGTAGTGCTGGTACCTTCGAATGGCATTCCCATCATATTTCCCTTGTAACTGGAAACCAGGAAGCGATCTCCCATGATCATTTTATTGCTAACGGTAGTCATACTGGTATCCGCGGGCGCATTTTGTCCCATCCACCATACAACCTGTCCGTTCCAGTTGCCGGTAGATTTTGCCAGCATCTTTTGCGGCTCTCCTACAGCACCATATTCCATCATGGCCTGCATCATTTTGGATGTATCCATAGGTACCCAGTCTTTATGCGTAGTAGATGTATCGGCATACGAAGTAGTTTTAGAAACCGTACTGGTATCAGACGCTGTTTCATTCTTTGCCGCATTGTTACACGCATTCAATAACAATGTGAGTGCACAGAAGGCTAAGGTTATCCGTTTCATAAAAATATTTTAGGATAAAAAGGTACAAATATTCACCACTGCTGGCAAAAAATAATCCGACGGAGCCGGAGAATAAAACGACGAACCTGAGTCTAGCTCACATAAATAATCATAAACCCGCAAAACCCGTAATTTATATAACGACCACAAATTCAGCGACCTTGAACCTTCCACCACGCCAATTCTACCACACTTAGATACTATGCCTTCGCTCAACGCTCTCGCTCTCACTCTATCTTTCCTCCTTGTTCAATCCAGCATCGGATTAGTTCCCGCTCTTCAGGAGTCATATTCGTTTTGTTGTTCTGGGGCATTGTTTTCGTAATTACCACGCGTTGCAGGATCGCATCCATCTTTCGGGCAATGTCGGGGGGCGTATCATATACAACTCCACTGGGTGCAGTGGTATAAACATTATCGGTGGGACGTGAAGAGTGGCAACTGATACAACGATCTTGTATAATCCTGTTGACCGTAGCAAAAGGTACCGTATCACATTTTCCACCGCTAGCAGCTGGTTTGGTAACGTATGCAGTTGCCAGTAATAAAATTACAGATGCCGGAAGCACCCATACGCTTAATTGGCCACGCTCACGCAAATTGAGCCAATGCTTGATGCCTGCACTTCCCAGGGTAATGGCGATAAGCACCAGCCATTGATAACGGTTACTGAAGGTGCTGGGAAAATGATTGCTAACCATTACAAAAAGTACAGGTAGTGTGAAATAATTATTATGCAACGACCTGAACAAGGCGTTTTTCCCTTTGCGTGGATCTGGTGCTACTCCTTTTTTTGCTGCATTTACCATCGCTTTCTGGGATGGTATAATGATAAAAAAAACATTGGCCGCCATAAGTGTACCAATCATTGCTCCGAAATGAATGAATGCAGCACGTCCTGTGAATAGCATGCTGTATAAAAATGCAAATGCAGACAGGAATAAAATAATTGTGAGAGCAAACCACAACGTTTTTTTTGCCAGGAACGATTTGCAAAGCAGGTCATATATTATCCATGCTGCAATAAATGATCCGATGCTAATGGTAATTGCTGCTGTTGGGCTCAATGCCATTACATTGGTATCGATCATCGTTGCCGAGGCATTGAAATAATAAATGATAAATAATAATGCGAATCCTGATACCCACGTAAAATATGCTTCATATTTAAACCAATGCAGGTGCTTCGGAATGGTTTTCGGCGCCACTTTATATTTTTCCAGGTAATAGAAACCCCCACCATGCACGGCCCATAAGTCGCCTGCAATTTCATCCCGTATATTTTCTTTTCGATTAAGTGCGTTTTCCAAAAACACAAAATAGAATGAAGCCCCGATCCAGGCAATTCCAAAAGTAATATGCAACACGCGCACCACGATATTCAACCATTCCATCAAATGACCTTCGTACACAGTACCCTTAACCAGGAAATAAATGCTTGTAATAATTGCAATAATGGTAAACACAATTGAAGCATACACCCAATTCTGGATCAACACGATTTTATCCCTGCTTTCCGGGTTTGATGTATCCGGCCGCGCAAGCGCATGAATACGATGAGTCATGATTACCAGCATAACCAGTATCGCACTGAATAATATCAGTAATATCATTGCCATTGCAACAAGATAGAAATGTCTTAACCCACAAAGTATAAAATTGTTTTCTATTTTTAAGCGTATAAACTATGCAAGCATGGTAGATGTTGCTATTCGAAGTAATAAGGTGATCACTGAAGAAGGAATGAAAAAGGCCATTGTATTACTGCAAAACGGAAAGATTGCCGGTATTACAAGTGAACTGCCTGGCCAAAATTTCCACCTGATAGATGTCGAAGACAGTATAGTAATGGCTGGTATTGTCGACCCACACGTGCATATCAATGAACCTGGTCGTACCGATTGGGAAGGATTTTACACAGCAACGAAAGCGGCAGCGGCTGGTGGCATTACAACGCTAGTTGATATGCCATTAAACTCATCGCCGGTAACAACTACACGCGCTGCGTTTATGAAAAAAATGGCCGCCGCTAAAAATGCAGGACTCCATGTGCATTGCGGATACTGGGGTGGTATTATTCCTGGCAATAAACGGGAAATAGAGCCATTGATCGAGGCCGGAGTGCTGGGCTTCAAAGCGTTTTTGACAGATTCAGGCATTGATGATTTTCCACGCGTAGATATTAATGAACTTAAAAAAGCAATGCCCATAATTGCCCGGCATAACTTACCCCTACTCTTGCATTGTGAATTAGTAACTACCTATACAAGTCCCGTTACTACTAACGACACCGCTTTATACAAATCCTATCAACATTACCTGTCATCTCGTCCAAAAAAATGGGAAGACGATGCTATTCAACTCGCAATAAGTTTGTGCGAAGAATTTGGCTGCAGAACGCATATCGTACACCTGTCGTCAGCCGATTCACTGCAACAAATTCAATCGGCTAAAAAGCGCGGACTGCCTTTAACGGTAGAAACGGCCCAGCACTACCTGTATTTTAATTCAGACCAAATAAGCGATGGACAAACGCAGTTTAAATGTGCGCCACCCATACGTGAGCAGGAAAATAATGAACAATTGTGGGATGCATTGAAAACTGGAATTATTGATTTCGTTGCTACTGATCACTCTCCTTCGCCTCCAGCGATGAAAGAAATCACCACTGGTAACTTTATGAAAGCGTGGGGCGGGATAGCATCCCTGCAATTTGCCTTGCCCGTGCTTTGGACCTCCGCACGTCATCGTGGATGTAACACACTGGATATTGCCCGCTGGCTATGTGAAAAACCAGCCCGGTTGCCGGGCTTACAAGACAGGAAAGGAATGATTAAAGCCGGATTTGATGCAGACCTGGTGATCTGGGATCCGGAAAAGAAGTTTGTAATAACGGAAGAAATGATTTTACATAAACATAAACTTACGCCATACCTGGACGAACAACTATATGGCGTTGTAGAGCAAACATGGTTAGGTGGGGAGCAGGTGTACGCTAATGGAAAATTTTTAAATTTGAACAAGGGCACAATAATAAAAGGGAATTGAAATGAATGAACCTGCATTTACACAAATGATTGACCTGGCCGCCGAAAAGTTGGGAGGAAAGGCGCTTGCCTGTACAGATGATTTTTTTGCCGAAAAGGAAAACCTGTTAAAACCCGGGCGAGGTGTTTTTATTGCTGATAAATATACTGACCGTGGCAAATGGATGGATGGATGGGAATCGAGAAGAAAACGTTGCGAGGGTCACGACTGGTGTATTGTACAACTGGCCACTTCGGGAAAAATTTACGGTGTGGATATCGACACCAATCATTTCCTGGGCAATCATCCCCCTTACGCTTCAATTGAAGCCGTCTATATTAATGAAGATGAAAAGGATGTTGATTTTGAGAAAATAAATTGGACTGAAATTTTACCCCAATCTCCATTGCAGGCCGGATCGCAGAATCTTTTCGAGATAAATGATCATACTGTTTATACCCACCTGCGCCTGAATATTTATCCTGATGGTGGGGTAGCAAGGCTGAAGGTGTATGGTGAAGTGTATAAGGATTGGAGCACCGTGTATACATCAGAGAAAGTAAACCTGGCTGCTGCTGCAAATGGTGCCCGCGCGATTGCCTGCAACGACATGTTTTTTTCTCATATGGAAAACCTGCTGATGCCGGGGCGTGGAGTAAACATGGGCGATGGGTGGGAAACCAAGCGCAACCGAACACCAGGTAATAAAGATTGGGTAATTATACGGCTTGCTCACAAGGGAATAATAGAACGCATACTTGTCGACACCTGCCATTTCAAAGGCAATTATCCTGATCGTTGCCTTATAGAAGGCTGTTCTATTTCTGCCGACAAAGAACACCTGCTGACTTCCGATAAAGTTGAATGGAAAACCATCCTCCCCGAAGCAAAATTAAGTGCCGACTATGAACACTATTATGAAAATGAAATTGTAAGCAGCGATGCTTTCACGCATGTTCGGCTCACCATTTTCCCGGATGGTGGTGTGAGCCGGTTACGTTTATGGGGAAAGATCAGTAATTGATAACGATTAAAGCGAGGTACTACTGCAATTAGTTGCCTGCACACGAATGGCGTCAGCTAAATTAAGCCGGCAGGCAGGTTTGCGTGAAACCTTTGTATCTTAGTAATCAAACGATTTGCAAGGCTATGACCCTTCACGAGTTTAATACATTGCCCCGCGAACAACTCATCGAATTGCTTGGCAACTGTTGTGGTTCAAAAGCATGGGTAAACAGGATGTTGCCCTTCATTCCTGCGGAAGACCTGGTGGAACTGCTCGAAGATGCCGAGGAACAATGGTGGCTGTGCCAGGAGTCGGATTGGAAAGAAGCTTTTAGCCATCATCCAAAAATAGGAGACACACTAATCAAGAAAAATTCGACATCCGCGGAATGGGCCATTGACGAGCAGGCAGCGGTAATGAAATCAACCGACGATACGCTTAGGGAACTTGCAGCAGCCAATAAAAAATATGAAGACAAATTCGGGTATCTTTTTATTGTATGCGCAACCGGCAAATCAGGTGAAGAAATGCTTGCATTATTGCAAACCCGTTTGCAAAATAATCCTGAAGTAGAAATTGAAATTGCAGCCGACGAGCAAAATAAGATCACCAAGCTTCGCCTCGAAAAACTTTTACAATGAGCCAGCTTACCACACATATTCTCGATACTGCAATAGGAAAACCGGCTGCGGGTATTACTGTTGTGTTATATATGGGTGAAAATGATGCATGGACAGAAATTGCCCGTGGTATTACTAACGCAGATGGCCGCGTAACAGATCTCTTAAAAAACAATATCTTTCTTACACACAGTATGCATAAACTGAGGTTTGAAACCAAAGACTATTTCGATCAACATCATGTCCGCACTTTTTATCCATTTGTAGAAATCATTTTTGATATTACAGCGAATGAGCATTACCATATCCCGTTGCTATTGAGCCCGTTTGGCTATAGCACCTACCGCGGATCGTGAGAAAGAGCGATAAACAGAGCGGGAGCGAGGATGGGAAGTGCGCCTGGCTTTTTTTTCCCACTCTTACGTAATATGCATTTTAAAAACAGCCACACATATGAATTTTTCAATTTCGGACGGCGAAAAAGATACACTGCTCACATCTTTACGTTCTGCCAACCTTTATTTCCAGCAGCGCTACCCCGGCGATAAGCCCGATAGACAGCCCGTACACACTGTATATGGTGGTGCAAATCTTTTTAAAGCAGATACATGTACCCGCATGGGCGAGATAGCATTGAAGAGTTTACAAAATTATGCGCGTGATTTTGTGACGCTAGCAAAAGTGTTGGAGCTGGACGGCCATAAAGAACTTCCGGATTCAGAAAAAGGAATTAAAAAACTGGAAAAGAAATTGGATAAGATGAGCGAAAAAGAAAGGAAGAAGGAGGCCGGGTGGCTCGCTTATTCGGTTTATAATAAAATGATTCAAAAGCTGGAAACCGAAGCAGTAGAAGATTTCAGGATCGATTTTGAAGATGGTTTTGGCAACAGGCCCGATGATGAAGAGGACGCGGCAGCCATCAATGCAGCGAACGAACTGGCAACTGGCATGAAACACAAAACTATTTCCCCTTTTATAGGCATCAGGATAAAACCATTTACAGAAGACCTGAAATACCGCGGTGTAAGAACCCTTGATCTTTTTCTTACCACATTATTGGAAAGAACAAATAATAAACTCCCTGCCAACTTTGTAGTGATGCTTCCAAAGGTTACCATACCTGAACAGGTAACTACGCTGGTGCGCCTTTTTGAACTAATTGAATACAAGAATGAATTGCCGCCACACACTTTAAAGATGGAAACGATGGTGGAGGCTACGCAAATCATAATGGATGATGAAGGTCGCAACCCGCTTTTGCGTATAATACGCGCCAGCGACGGAAGATGTATTGCTGCGCACTTTGGAACATATGACTATACAGCATCCTGTGGCATCACGGCAAAATACCAGACCATGGATCATCCAGTATGCGATTTTGCTCATCACATGACCAAGGTGGCATTAGGCGGTACCGGAATATTTCTATCTGATGGTGCCACCAATGTAATGCCCGTGGCCCCTCACCGTGGAGATAAACTCACTGACCGGCAGAAGAAAGAAAACAGGCAGTCGGTGCATGCCGCCTGGCGTACAGGGTATCATCACACGATGCACTCCCTTATTAATGGTTTTTACCAGGGATGGGATCTCAACCCTGCCCAATTGCCGATGCGGTATGCCGCCACTT
Organism: uncultured Chitinophagaceae bacterium; assembly: GCA_965652975.1. GTDB lineage: Bacteria > Bacteroidota > Bacteroidia > Chitinophagales > Chitinophagaceae > CADEDV01. The sequence goes on from CBFGYO010000001.1 coordinate 13,524, forward strand.
ATAATTTTTTTCTCAGCAGTTATGATGATGCATTGTTCCGCCTTCGCAGTTTTGTAGACCGGGCTGCTATATCCACACTTACAGGCGATATTTTTGATGACGCTGCTACGGGACAGGGCTTGCTCAACTTCTTTTTAAAAGCCATGAATTGTGGCGCCATCACGGAAGATGAAGCGCTCGAAACAGGCTTGACCATCGAAGAGATCCGCAGCCGAAGCTTCTATAAGATCCTGGAAGGACGAAGAAAAAGTAAGTGATGATTAAATTTTAATTGGATAGGTTATTGATAATTTTGGAAAAGAACTCAACAACATGACAATAGCGATCCTGGGTACCGGAACGGTTGGAAAAGCAATTGCACTGGATCTTGCCAAAGAGCACGACATTACCTGTTTTGATCTAAGCAAGGAAAACCTGGAAGAGGTACAGCAAAGAAATCCCCAGATAAAAATTGCGGCGAACGACCTGGCAGATTACCGGCAATACAAGGATTTTCTTGCAACTTTTGAATTGGTGATAACGGCTGTACCAGGGTTTATGGGTTACCAAACTCTGGAAGCAGTTATCGAAGCAGGTAAGAATGTTGTCGACATTTCTTTTTTTCCTGAAGATGCATTGCAGCTACATCAACTGGCCGTAAAGAATAACGTGACGGCAATTACCGACTGTGGTGTTGCTCCTGGTATCAGCAATTTTATACTTGGGCGCTACAACGAAGAAATGAAAATAACCTCCTTTGCGTGTTATGTTGGCGGATTACCCGTTGAGCGCAAACCTCCCTTCGAGTATAAAGCTCCCTTTTCACCCGTTGATGTAATACAGGAATATATTCGCCCTGCAAGGTTGGTTGAAAATGGCGAGATCGTTACCAAACCGGCATTAAGTGACAGGGAAATACTGACATTTGATGAGATTGGGGAGCTGGAAGCTTTTAATACCGACGGACTACGATCCCTCATATTTACCATGGGTCATATTCCCGACATGAAGGAAAAAACGATGCGCTATCCTGGCCACATTGATATCATCATTGCCATGCAACAGGCAGGATTTTTCGATACCACACCTCTACGCATCAAAGAAGTTGATATTAGTCCGTTGGAATTCACTTCACGTTTACTGATGAACGAATGGAAACTTGAACCGGGAGAAGAAGAATTTACTGTAATGAAAGTGATTGTATCGGGCGAACAAAACGGAAAGCCAAAAACCATACAATATGATCTGCTGGACCGGTATGATTTTGCCAGTCAGACTTCATCTATGGCGCGCACCACCGGGTACACTTGTGCCGCGGCTGCCAACCTGGTCGCTAAAGGTATGTTTACAGAAAAAGGCGTTTACCCACCGGAGCTAATTGGAAAGCACAAAGCATGTTTTGATTTTGTGATCGACTATCTCCACGATAGAAACGTACACTGGAAGAAGACGGAAAAATAAAAGCAGCCCGAAGGCTGCTCTCATATAGTTTAACCAGGGAAATATTATTCGGCCTCGGCTACCACTTCTTTTACTTCGGGTATCATTCTTTTCATCATGCCCTCGATACCGGCTTTCAAAGTGATCATCGATGATGGACAACCACTGCATGATCCCTGCATGGCGAGGTTTACTGTGCCGGCTTCATAACTTTTGAACTGTATCGCACCACCATCCATTTCCACTGCCGGACGAACATAATTGTCCAACAATTCCTTTATACGCTTTACTACATCGTCGTCGTCGGCAGTTACTTCGTTGCTACTTGCCTGCTTCACTGCTGCAAGCTCTTCTTCGTTAACCACCACTTTTCCCTCTTCCAGGTATTCTTTCAGGAATTGACGAACAGCAGGAATTACATCCTGCCAGTCTGTTTCTCCCGTTTTGGTAAGTGTTACAAAATTGCTGGCGATGAAAACAGCTTTAATGAAGGGAAATCCAAACAGCTCTGTAGCCAGGGGCGACGGTTTTGCACTTTCCGCATCCGGAAAATCGATACTCTTGCCGGGGTATAACAGTTTGTTGGCAACAAACTTCATCGTCTCCGGGTTTGGGGTCATTTCGGTATAAATACTAATAATAGGGTTTCCAGTTTTTATCATAGCTCACTATTTAAATTCCCCATGGGGATGCACAAAAATAACAAGAATTGCACGTGTTTGTTTACGAATGAGGGAGAAGCCCAACACGATGGAACCCATAACGTTGGATGATCGATAGTCAACTCCTGGCAGGTTATTCCCTGAATCTCCCTGTTTTCTTAAGAAACCGGACCAGGGCATACAACAGCACCAGTATAGACAGGGCTATGATCAATAAGGTATTACGAAGCCGTGTATCGTTGCCGGTGAGCTCGGGGTAATTGAGAAACAGCAATAAAACGATACCCACCAGCCAGATAAATTGAGTGGTGTGCTCCTTCAAAATCCAGCGCCGCCAGTTGAACGACATGCTTGCGAAAGTTTTGCCAATTCCCTGCAAATTGGGGAACCAGCGGTTCACCTTGCTGCAGTAAGTGTCGAACCCCGCCCCAAATTTTCCCCGGAGAAAATTTTCTTCGGCCAGTACTATTGCCTGGTAAATAAAAAGGAAGACAGGAATTACAATTGCTACATATACCAATGAGTTTGCCAGTATGCCCACCCCCAACAACATCAGGATGTTGCCAACATACAGAGGATTGCGACAATGATTGAAAATGCCTTCAGTTACCAGGCCTTCGGCATAAGGTTTTCCTTCCTTTCCCCCACGAACGATATAAGCGAGGCCAATGGTAAGTCCACGGATCAACTGCCCGAGGCAGGTAATAAGCAAACCGATAATGATGGGCCAGTAATAATAATATTCACCAAACCGCTCCCGGGAAAATAATGGCCAGGATGGTATGAACAGCGCAGCATAAAACAGTATGAAGATCCAGTTGCGATACTTGAAGAAAAAATTACCGATTGCTACCATGGAGAGATTTATTATTCTAAATGTTTTTGAGTGTGGGAGTTGGAGAGAGTAAGAGATTGTTGAGTTAGTACGGCCACAGAGCTCACAGAGTAGCGCAGAGTTTCACAGAGAATTCTCGGCGGCCTTCTGCGCTACCCTGTGAGCTCTGTGGCCGTACTAACTCCAATTTCCTCACCTCTCTCCCCCTCGTCGAAAAATTAAATGTTCAAAAAAACAGGTGATGATCCATAGGCATCATCCGATCAACACGATGTAACCTGTATCATCACTTTACTTCTTCGTAGCCACCAGGCCCGCAAAATTATACCACTTGAAAAAAACTTCGCAATGTGAAAATCCTTTGTCACGCAGCAGGCTGATATTTTCGCTCAGCTTATAGGGCACAAGTACATTTTCCAGTGCCTCTCTCTTCTGGGATATCTCCAGCTCACTATAATTATTGCGGCGTTTGTAGTTATAATAATACTTGATAAAATCGCGATTGAAATTGCTTTCTTCAGCCAGTATTTTTTCAACCAGTATCAATACACCGCCGGGATTGAGGCCGTCGTAAATATTTTTCAGCAACTGTTCGCGGTAGATAGGCCGTACAAATTGAAGCGTGAGGCAAAGTACTACCACGGAAGCATTTTCTATTTTGATGCCGGTACCCAGGTCAATACAACGTAATTCGTAATCGCGGGAAAATCCGTGCTCCATCAACTTCGACTTGCACTTATCCAGCATTTCCTGCGAATCGTCTACGCCAATGAAGCGTATATTCTGGTTCACCATGGTATCCATGCCTTCCATTGTGGTGCCGGTGGAGCATCCGAGATCATATACGTCGGAGCCTTCCTTCGCATATTCGGAAGCCAGCTCGGCCATCATTCGCTGTATTTCACCATAAAAAGGTACCGAACGATTGACCATGTCATCAAAAACCTTGGCTACATTGGCGCCAAATTTAAAATCACTGGCCTTCTCGATTTCGCCTTTGAAAACCTCATCTTTGCCCATATAAAAAGTATAAAGTTTACAAAGTAAAGGATTTTAAATAGGAATGAAACAAACACCAGGTCTGGATAAAAGATAAAAACTAAAAGTTGTACTTAGTCGGAATTCCCGACTGGATACAACTTTTATCTTTTATCTTTTAACTTTTATCTGCACCAAGTACAGTATTTCCATGAAAAAAATGTACCACCTAAGCACCTGCACCACCTCCCAGGCGATAATCAAAGAAACTGCTATTGATAAAAAAGGATTCGAGATGCAGGACATCAAATTTGAAAAAATCACGGAAAAACAATTGGAAGAAATGAAGCAAATGGCAGGATCCTATGAAGCCCTCTTCAGCCGCCGCGCAATGAAATACAAGGAATGGGGACTTAAAGACAGGCAACTTACCGAAAAAGACTACCGGCAATACATCCTCGATGAATACACTTTTCTCAAAAGGCCTGTCGTGATTATCAACGACAAAATCTTTATTGGTAGTGAAAAGAAAACTGTGGCTGAACTCAAAAATGCTGTGAAGAAATAATTCGGGCAAGATAATAGTGATTGTTATCCAGGTTCCCGACCTGAATCACTATTATCTATTATCTATTATCTAATTCACTATTATCTCTCCTCGAGGTTTTTCTTTCCTAAGAACATTCCACGCTATAACAACACTCAATAGCATGCAAATAGCTCCCAGGAAAAACGAGATTCCTGGAAAATGAAAGGGCGCGTTTTTATTGGTAAAATATTTAAACAGGTTGTTCATTACTACCGGACCAATAATAGTAGTGATGCTCATAAGGCTGGTCAACGCACCCTGCAATTCTCCCTGTTCATTGGGCGGCACATGACCAGCGAGAATTGCCTGCAACGAAGGACCGGCAATACCGCCAAGGCAATAGGGGATTAGGAATAGAAACATCATCCAGCCCTGTGTTGCAAACGCAAACAATACCAACCCGAGTGTATATAGAAGAAGTCCGAAATAAATACTTTTTTCATCGCCGATTTTAGGATTGATCACTCTTGTAAGGCCTCCCTGTACTATTCCAACAAGCAATCCAACTACAGCCAGCGAGATGCCGACGACCTTTTCACTCCAGTGAAAAACGTGAATGGTATAAAAACTCCAGTTGCCCTGCACCGCCTGTGCTGCGAAGTAGATCAGGAAAAAACTGATAGCCAGGCCACCAATGGATGGATAGCGCTTTAATAACTGCAGCGAACCAAAAGGATTGGCGCGCTTCCAATGAAAATTGCGGCGATTTTCGATACTTAATGATTCGGGTAATACAAAATAACCGTACAATGTATTCAGGAGACAAAGAATCGCTGCTGCATAAAACGGTGCCCTTGTACCAAGCCCCGCAAGTAAGCCTCCCAGTGCCGGACCGATGATAAAACCCAAACCAAAGGCGGCACCAATCATTCCGAAATTCTTGGCCCGCGTTTCTTCCGTACTGATATCGGCAATGTAAGCTGATGCAGTGGTAAAGCTTGCTCCTGTAATCCCGGCGATTATCCGGCCTACAAACAACCATCCGTAGGTAGGAGCAAGTGCGAGAAAGAGATAATCAATCCCAAAACCCAGCAGCGATAATAATAATACGGGCCTGCGTCCAAATTTATCACTCAGGTTGCCTATTACAGGTGCAAAAACAAATTGCGTAAGCGCATAAGCCGCCAACAGCCAGGCTCCATAAGGGCTCGCATCATTAATAGGTATTTTTTTTAATTGCGAAATGAGTTCCGGCATCACCGGGATTATCAAACCCCACCCCATCACGTCGATAAGAAGCGTAACAAAAATAAATCCAATCGCAGCTTTACGGTCTGTAGGCATCGTATTCAATTTAGAATTCCAGCAAAATTGAAAGTTTTTTTACTAGGCAGCAGCAATTTTTCGGCGAAGGGTGATCTTTTGTAGATAGAAAAGGTTGTAAATTCCCGGTCCAAACGCTACGCACCTGCACTTAACTAATGGAGAAACTCGGATAAATCAATAATTTCTTTTACTAAAAATGAGTTTATGAAACTACATCGCCTGATTCCGGTATTGCTGGCACCCGTATTTTTTTTCTCTTGCGTGAGTTCAAAAAAATACAAAACGATTCAAACACAATACCTCGAATCACAAGAACAAACCAAAAAGTTGCAGGGTGATCTTAGCACCTGCAACGACGAAAAAGCTAATCTCGGCAGGCAAAAGTCAGGACTTGAAAATGATATTGCCAATCTCAACAAGCAAATTGATTTTTTAAAGCAGAATAATACCCAGGCACTAAAACAACTGGAAGACCTGTCCGTAATTACTTCTTCACAGGCGGAAAGCATAAAAAAATCTTTGGAAAACCTCGGCGCAAAGGATAACTATATACAAACATTGCAACAGCAAATGGCCCGCAAGGATTCTTTGAACATGGTGCTTGTAATGAACCTGAAAGGCGCCGTTGGCAATATGAACGATGAGGATATAAATATTAAAGTGGATAAGGGCGTGGTGTATATCGATATTTCTGATAAACTGTTGTTCAAAAGCGGCAAGTTTGAAGTTTCAAATGAAGCAAAGACAGTACTGGGTAAAGTAGCAGCCGTTTTGAAAAATCAGCCTGAAATAGAATTCATGGTTGAGGGGCATACGGATAATGTGCCTTATAAAGGTGGCGGAGTGCTAATTGACAACTGGGATCTTAGTGTAAAAAGAGCAACGTCGATTGTAAGGATACTTCAAAATCAATATGGACTCGATCCCGCAAAAATGGCCGCAGCCGGTCGTGGCGAATTCAAACCCATCGCCGACAATACAACTACTGAAGGAAAAGCAACTAATAGGAGGACGAGGATAGTTATTTTACCTATGCTTGACCAGTTCTTTAAGTTACTGGAGCCAAAGGGTGCATGAGGAAGATAAAAGATAAAAATTAAAAGATAAAAGTTGTACTCACGCGTAATCTTCCGACTGAATACAACTTTTATCTTTTATCTTTTAAGTTTTATCTACTTAATTGCGTAATCTCGCCTCCTCCAAATCCAACTCCCACTCCCTCTCACGAATAAGTTCTTCACTAAAAGTGCCTTTGTACCGGAAATAATTTAGTTCGCGGCGGCGAATATGTACCAACTCAACCAGCATTTGCCGGTATTCTGGCAGGAATGAATCCGATTCATCCTCGGGCTCGCCGGACTCGAGTCGCTTACGCGTAATTTCGATCATACGTTCGTAGCGGTCTCTTACTCTTTTATACGTTTCATGTTTCTGTGCCTGTTCCATATAATTGGCATCGATGTAGGTCAATACAGACTCAGCAAGTTTTACACGCAATGAAAGGGCCTGCTTCCTCTCGGCTTCCTTATCTGCGGCAGGTATATTCAGGAGCCTGATGATGGGTTTCAAGCTCAATCCCTGGAAAACAAGAGTTACTAGTATCACTACAAACGTGATAAACAGTATCAGGTTGCGGTGCGGAAATTCCTTTCCATGAAGTGTAAGCGGAATTGCGAGCGCTGCTGCAAGCGATACTACACCTCGCATGCCACTCCACGCCACAACAAATACAGCCTGCCAGGTAGGTCGCTGTTCTTTTTCGCGAATACTTTTGAACAAAATTCTTGGCAGGTATGCATTAGGAAATACCCAGATAATGCGGATAACAATAGTGACCAGGCTGATTATAATTCCGAAAAGAATTGCCTGTGCCATTGAATAGTCTCCGAGTCCCTTTGAGATTTGTGGAAGCTGAAGTCCAATCAATATAAATACAAATCCATTCAGTAAAAAGATCAAAGTATCCCATACTCCTGCAACACTAAGCCTTGTTTCGTAACTGAAAATTTCCTGCGACCGGTATGTAAGGAACAATCCGCCACTAACCACAGCAAGCACTCCGGAAACATGAAAATGCTCCGCTGTGAGATACATTATATATGGTGTAATGAGTGTTATCGCGGAATCGATATTGGAAGTTGTGGGAAAAAATCTATGGATCGCATATACCACAAGGCCAACGGCCAATCCTATTCCAATGCCAAGGAATGCAACCAGGGTAAATGTTTTGGTAGCATCCCATAAATTAAACTGACCGGTAATGATAGCCATAAGCGCAAACCGGAAAACGATAAGACTCGATGCATCATTTACCAGGCTCTCTCCTTCAAGTATTGTTACCACCCGCTTGGGGATGCGCAAACCCTGGAGGACCGTGGTGGCTGCTACAGCATCTGGAGGAGAAATGATGCCGCCAAGCAAAAATCCGAATGCGAGTGGAAAGTCCGGTATCAGAGCATGCGATACCAGTGCTACGGTAGCAGATGTAAAAATCACTAAACCAAATGCAAGCAGGCTTATTGGCCTTTTCCATCGCCAGAACTCATGCCAGGAGGTATTCCATGCCGCCGCGTACAATAATGGCGGTAAAAAGATGAGAAATACCAGGTCGGGTTCAAGCACTATGGCAGGTACGCCTGGAATAAGGCTGATGAGCAACCCACTTATCACAAGTAAAATAGGATACGATAGCTTCAGCATATTACTGATCATCGTCATTACCGCAATACCCAATAGAAGGGTAATAACCAGGAATAAATGGTCTTGCAACATAGGTTCAATATAACTTTTTTTAAATAACAGATTGTCCTACTGGTTGTTTAATGTAAAAAACAGACAATCATTAACCTGGTGTAACCCATTCATCGGATTATCATACTGATGATACAGATTAACTACGGCGGCATTCGTTTTTCCCCAATTTTTGACAAAACGAATCACATGAAAACGTATGTATTGGGATTATTGCTATTGTTAAGCGCGGGCGCGTTGGCCCAGGGCGGTAAAATTACCGCCACGATAGTCAACGAGCAGCAGTCACCCCTGGAAAACCTGACCGTAGAATTATTAAAAAGTAAGGATTCTGTGTTGGTGAAGGCCGCCATTACTGATAAGAACGGCATCGCCTTATTTGAAAATACCCGCTTCGGCGATTATCTTTTGAGAGTAACGGCTGTAAATTATTCAACCGCCTTTTCGGGCCCATTTACCCTTTCGGCCGAACAACCCGACCTGAACACACCCAAAATTTCACTCCAAACCCGTGCGGCGCAATTGAGTGGAGTGACGGTCACGGCCAGGAAGCCTTTTATTCAAAAACTTTCGGATCGCATAGTAGTAAATGTCGAGAATAGTATTGTAAGCGCGGGAAGCACTGCCATGGATGTGCTGGAAAGAGCGCCGGGAGTGAATGTCGACCAAAATGATAATATCAGCCTGCGTGGCAGGGCAGGAGTAATTGTTATGATTGATGGAAAACCAACGGCCATGACGGGTGCAGACCTGGGTAATTATCTTAAAAGTCTTCCTTCTGCAACCATCGAACGTATCGACATTATTACCAATCCATCCGCCAAGTACGATGCTGCAGGCAATTCAGGCATCATAGATATCCGGATGAAAAAAGATCAACGTCTCGGTGTGAATGGAACGGTAACGGCAGGCTATGGACAGGGTATTTATCCAAAAGCGAATGCGGGCACAACTTTTAACTATCGTAATAAAAAGATTAATCTCTTTGGTAGCTACAATTACGGATACCGGGTAGGCCTTAATCACCTGATACTGGACCGGAATTTTTATGAAAATGGAGTCTACAATGGAGGCGACCTAAAAGATAACTATTCAAAATCCCCTTTTACTTCCAATACAGCCAGGCTGGGTATGGATTTCTTTCCCACTAAAAAAACCATAATCGGTTTTGTTGTCAATGGCAACTTTAACCATTACACCCGCAACAATAATAATCGCTCCATCGTGATCAACCCACAGAAGGAAGAAACCAGTACGTTTAATTCAATGGCTACTAATGATGATCACGCAAATAATATCGTAGCCAACATCAACTTCAAGCACACTTTCGATAGCACCGGTCGCGAAATTACTGCCGACGTTGACTATGGTAGCTATATCTCCAATTCGTTGTCGCGCAATGCCACCAGCTATTATAATTTGGATGGCACAAGTTTGCAGCCCGACTACATACTCGACGGTGACCAGGAGGGCAAGCTTACATTCAGAACGGCAAAGGTTGACTATGTAAATCCCCTGGGCAAAACCGCCAAATGGGAAGCCGGATTCAAAACAAGTTTTGTGTCGGCTGATAATGACGCCAAGTTTTATGATGTAAGCAGTGGCACACCAGTAAATGATGTGAACAAGACCAATCATTTTATCTACCACGAAAACAATAATGCGGGGTATGTAAACTTTAGCAAAGAATTCAAAAAGTTTAATATTCAAGTGGGTCTCCGGGGCGAGCAAACCAATATTGAAACGGAGCAATTGAAAGGCAACATACTTTTCGACTCCAGTTATTTTCAATTATTCCCAAGCGCTTTTTTCAATTATAAATTAAAGGAAGATAAAACACTGGGCTTATCAATTAGCCGGCGCATTGACAGACCGGGATATTCTCAATTAAATCCCTTTCTGTTCCTCATAGATGTTACAACTTATGCTACAGGGCGCCCGGGACTACTTCCTCAGCTTACCTGGTCGTATGAACTGAGCTACACTATCAAAAACCTGAATTTCACACTGGGTTATAGTCATACCAAAGACAATCAGAATATCGCGATTGCCAAATTCAGGGATGTATTTCCTACTATTCCCTCCGATGAAAACGTAACGGTGCAAATTCCCATCAATCTTGAATCATCGGATTATTTCGGGTTGACTATCTCTGCGCCTATTCGCATTGCTAAATGGTGGAACATGATCAACAACGGAAATATCTACTACAACCATTTCAATGGCAATCTCGGCACTACCACATTGAATAATGGCAGACCGGCAATGGATGTGCGCAGCAATAACACTTTCACGCTTAAGAAGGGTTGGACCGCGGAACTTAATGGCAGTTTCAATTCGGGTGGTCAATATGGCTTCATGGTATTTGATCCGAATTGGGGTATTGGCGCAGGGGTGCAAAAACTAATGATGAAAGGAAAAGGTACGCTACGGTTTAATGTTACCGATATCTTTTGGACCAATTTGCCCAGGGCTGTGATTACTTACGACAATTATGTTGAAAAATGGCATGCGTACAGGGAAACGCGTGTGGCCAATCTCACTTTCACTTACCGGTTTGGTAATAGCAAAGTGCAGGCAGCGCGGCGACGTACTACCGCATCCGAAGAGGAACGTCAACGAGCAGGTAACTAAATAAAAATGCCGTCCGAATTACACGGACGGCATTCTTTTTCTCCAGCATATCAGTAATCCCTGTCTTTGATTACTGTAGTACGAGATACTTCTTTGTTGCTTGATGAATTGCCCCGTAAAAGCGCAATTAATATGATCAGGAATACGGCTCCACCAACCACCCAAACCCAGGGCTGTGTATACCATTCAGTAGTGGTCGTGGTCGATTCCTTGGTTACTGTTACACTGGAACTGGTAGTATCCTGAGCCCAGAGCATCACCTGCGACATACTGAACAAAAACAGAAGTACTATTCGCTGTACCAGGCGAGAGATGGAGTGTTTCATACTAGTAGTTTTAATTAATGACTAAAAAAGGTAATTATACCTGCCAGCTTTAAATAAAGAATTAGGCCAGAATCAAAACAACTTAACACACCGATACTTAGGATTTATTGCTGTGGAAGATATTCTACAAAATCATCATTAGTAGTTAAACATAGCAGCCTGGCCCCTGCTGCGATCAAAACATAAAGCTCGGAGCTCGAGGCCCAAAGTTCGAAGCTATTTATGTAGCAATTGCAATATTTCTAGGTGTGGTTTCATATTTACCAGCGTACTGGTTTCCAGGAACTGCTTCAGGTGTTTGTAGAAATGGCTGTAATCATAGTAGCCATATAACGAATAATTGAAATCGTGGGGCGTATTCACGAGGTGAGCAGTTGCCTTACGTATCCGCATTACCTGTAGTGCCTGCTTGCTGCTTATACCGGTGCAGGATTCAAAGTAGCGTTGCAATGTGCGAGGAGAAATATCAAATCTCGCTGCCAGGTCTTCGATTGAACGCGAAAAATCGTTCTTTTTAAAACACTCATCCAGTATCTTACTTACAATTGTAGCCGGTTGAAGCGAGCCTTCATACTTACTCAATAAAGTTGAAAAATAGCTGGAAAGGATCGCAGTTCTCTTTTCGAAACTGGCGGCCTCCTTTACCACATCAATAATCGTTTCGTCGAGCAGGTAGCTCAGCGGGTATAAATACTCCTTATACTCAGCAAAATTGATTTTCTTTTCAAATATCACAGGTGATATGCGAAACTTGATACCAAAGAGGTGGTTGCCGGGTTTATGAAAACATTCAATGGCATTATATCTTGGAAGAAAACAATCGGTGCGCATGTTAAACTTTTTATCGCTCACCTGCATTATGAAGGGCGTACCGAGATTGATGATATAAGTATAGCCAATATTGGGAAACTGTGCATCGGAAAAACCTTTGGGATATTGCTTCCACAAGTGCGCAAACTTCGTTTCCCAAAAAAAATCAATGAAATGACTTAACGACGAGGGTGGAGGTACCCTGTGGTAATTTTCTTCAAAATGATCACTATGGAAAAATTCTATATGCTGCACGCATTCGGGATTGAATGCTAAGGTAAGACGAACGCAGTTTCGCAAACCCTTACAGCCATTACAACTACTCCAAACCCGTAATCGAGGGAGTAACCACCGCATTTGGAAGGTTGAAATACTCTTTTACACGATCAGGCATATTATCCTTATCTCTTACCACCAGCAACACTTTATCGTGACGCTGGATAATTATATCTTTTAATACATCGCTAAACCCTGACCCGGTTAGCTCCAGCGGACCTATTTCATCAACGACCAACCAGCCCGGTTTATTAATAGCTTCCCGGATGATCCTGCTGGCGCGATCAAAACTTTTGCGGCTGAAGGTAAATCGACCCACCGTAAGCACATCCTCATCACCGCCCATTGATTCCATCGGAAATTGTTCACCTGTTTTTATATCATGGAATACTCTTTTTCCATTGATCAAAGGTGTAAGAATACCGTGAACATCCGTTTTTGTATTTACCCATTCTCGCAGTGCGGTTGTTTTGCCAGATTGAATGGGACCGGTGAACAAATACACTTTTCCTGCACATGCTGAGTCCGCCAGTGAATTGGATAAAAGAGTGCGGGTAAAATGTCGGAGCCGCCGCCACCCTTTCTTCGAAGCGCTGGCGCCCCAGCTTTGAATTACAAGCTCGCGGGTACCGGGCAGTAGGGACAACACCTGCTGTATGTCTGTTTGGGATGCAGCCTGTTGTTTTTGAAGCCATTTATACAACCATGACTTTAGCAACGGTCCCGCGATAAAAAACCACGCGAGAATAATTATTAGAGACCGGATAAATATTTTGAATGAAATATGAGAAGGCAGTATGGGCCTGCCCAGGTTGAAATATGATTGAATGTATAACGCTATCAAAGCGATCCATATCACAAATAACCACGTTTTGATTCCCTTATTTTTCCGTTGTAATGCAGGCAGTTCAATCGCATTCACAGGTTGTGATGGCAACCTGTACAAACCGGAACTGGACCAGCTCCTTACTTTATACGGCAATCGCGAAGCCAGCCACCCAACGGCCATTCCGGTAATAAGATGAATAGCTACATATACTCCACCAATCCATAAGCTGTAATTGGTATCTCCTTTTTGCCTGGTAAGGCTGTTAAAGAAATTGTTGATCACCTTCCAGATGTCATTGCCATACACTATGGTAAGAACAAGGATACGCTGCAAGCCTGATTCAAGTAATGACAATACTGCCAGCAGCACACAAGAGATTGTATAAAAACGCCTGTTCCAAAACAGGAGTTCACCCAACAAGCCCTGGAAAAAAACGGCGATGTATGCTGGAGCTGGAGCCTGGGGACTGAGCATCATCTTAAAAACAGCGACAATAATTGTGGCCTTAATAATTGCACCTTTCTTCGGTACATACCAGGCGAGCAGGCATATACATATTACGGCGCAACTGCCAACTACCAATCCGGAAACCGGTATTTTAAATCCATGTATAATTCCTCCCAGCATTGCCTCACAGAGAACCCACAATGCAATAATGCGATAATAGATTAGTTTGTTGGCAACTCCCGTCGGCATACTACAAGATATTTCAAAATATCATGAATAGTTATAATTAAGCATAGGGTAAAAAGATCTTTGTCAGTTCAAATACATTGGATAAGAATGTTCTTTATTCGAGAGAAGGTTCTCGCGGCGAGCGCAGCGGTTATGCAGCGACGCAGCGACGATCATTGCTTTTACCGAGAGAATACCGATTGTCGAATAGCTTCGATACGCCCAGCTTACCAGCAATTATCCTAACTTTAAGATTAATAAAAAAAGCCCCCTTGATTCGTTTTATTCTCAATGAAACTTCGATTGCTACCCGGTTTGCCAGCGGGGCTGTACTGCTTGATTTTATCCGATATCAACAACATTTGACAGGTACAAAAATTGGATGCCGTGAAGGTGATTGTGGTGCGTGTACCATATTGGTTGGCGAATTAGAAAACGGCACACTCACCTATCGCTCCATGGTATCCTGTCTTATGCCCATGCGAAATGCTCACGGCAAACACATTGTAACTATAGAAGGCATTAACACCATTGGACTAAACCCGGTGCAACAGGCAATGGCGGATGAAGGCGCTACTCAATGCGGTTTTTGCACACCGGGTTTTGTGGTATCGCTTACAGGATTTTGCCTGGAGAAAAAAACAACGGGTTGCAAACAGGCAATAGCTGCTATAGATGGAAATATTTGTCGCTGCACCGGCTACAAATCCATCGAAAGAGCGGCGGCCATGATTTCCGGGTTGATGGATAAAAGAAAAAGCGCGGATACATTTCAATTTGCGATCGACAATAATATAGTACCTGCCTATTTTGCAACAATAAAAAGCCGGCTTGCAACATTGGGTGCTGATGGCATTGATGGCGACGGCAATGGGGTAACTGTACCTGGCACCAAATCTTCTACGTTTCTTTCCGGAGGCACTGACCTGTATGTACAAAGACATGATGAAATGCACGATACACCCCTCCAATTCCTCTTTGACGACATCGAGCTGAAGGGAATAAGAAAAGAAGGCAATCGATGTGTGATTGGCGCGGCAGCTACGGTTACTGATCTTCTAAATTCCACTGTGTTCAACGACGCCTTCCCATATTTTAAGCAATATGCCAAACTCGTTTCTTCAACACCTATCCGCAATATGGCTACGGTGGGCGGTAATTTTATCAATGCTTCGCCCATTGGCGACCTCACCGTTTTCTTCCTGGCTCTGAATGCACAACTTGTGTTTGCCGATGGCGAAAACCTAAGAGAAATTGCACTGGAAGACCTGTACACGGGATATAAGCAGCTTGCGAAGCAACCCCAAGAATATCTTCAACAAATCTGGTTTGAATTGCCCGGGCCTGATAGTCATTTTCATTTTGAAAAAGTGAGCAAGCGCACCCATCTCGACATTGCAAGCGTGAACACGGCAATACTATTGACAATGAGCGACGGCCGGTTTAGTGAAGCCCGCATTGCAGCAGGTGGGGTAGCACCCATTCCTTTGTATTTACGTAAAACATCAGCAATATTGAAAGGAAAAAAAATTGAGCCAGCCGTGGTTCGTGAGGCGATTGAAATAATGAAGGGTGAAATTTCGCCGATAAGTGATGCGCGAGGTTCAAAAGAATACAAGGCATTATTGCTTGGCCAGTTGGTGAAGGCGCATTTCAAAACACTGGCACCATCAATAAGTGAAGAAATTTTTAAATAAAAGGATTGTCATTGCAAAACATCGATTCATATACCCACCTCCGCGGAGAATCTGTTTACCTGGATGATATTCCGGAGTTGAATGGTACGTTGTATGCTGCGGTGTTTGATTCACCCGTGGCACATGGTAAAATCATTTCGCTTGATACCAGTGCTGCATCAGCCATGCCGGGTGTTGTTCGAATCTTTACTGCAAAAGATATTCCTGGCGAAAACCAGATTGGCGGCATAATACCCGATGAAGAATTACTTGCTTCTACGCACGTTCACTTTTGTGGAATGCCGGTAGCCCTTGTAGTAGCTACCTCATCACACTTCGCAGCCGCCGCCGCAAAAAAAATTGTGCTCCAAACAGAACCTTTACCCATAATTACTGATCCGCGTGAGGCAAAGGAAAAAGGTGAACTGATTATTCCTCCCCGCACCTTCCAGATTGGCGATACCGCCAAAGGCTGGAGTGATTGTACGCATATCATCGAAGGTAATACAGAAACTAACGGCCAGGAGCACCTGTATATTGAATCGCAGGGCGCATATGCAACACCGCAGGAAAAAGGAGCCATTCGCATTTATTCATCCACGCAGGGTCCTACAGCGGTACAACGCACTACGGCGCAGGTGTTAAATATTCCCATGTACCAGGTGGAGGTAGATACTACGCGACTCGGTGGTGGTTTTGGTGGCAAGGAAGACCAGGCCACTACATGGGCTGTAATGTGTGCATTGGCATGTTATCATCTGAAGCGCCCCGTGAAATATTCGCTTCATAGGTTGGAAGACATGCGCATGACGGGCAAACGTCACCCATACTCTGCCGATTATAGGATCGGGTTCGACAAAGATTTGCGTATCCATGCGTATGAAGTAACATTCTACCAGAACGCAGGCGCCGCCGCTGATCTTTCACCTGCGGTAATGGAACGTACACTCTTTCATTGTACCAATTCTTATTATATACCACACGTAAAAGCTACTGCCTATAGCTGCCGTACCAACCTGCCGCCCAATACCGCGTTTCGTGGTTTTGGTGGACCCCAGGGGATGTTTGTGATAGAAGCCGCCATTGATAAAATGGCAAAGCAACTCGGCATACCCGCTTATGTAATTCAACAAAAAAATTTACTTACCACTGGAGATACATTTCCTTATGGGCAAAAAGCGGAGAGTGAGGCAGGAGCCTGCTGGCAGCGCGCCAACGAGCTGTACGACATAGAGGGATTAAGTGAAGAAATAAAAACCTTCAATGCTAATCACTCGCTCATAAAAAAGGGTATGGCAATTATGCCTATTTGCTTTGGAATTTCCTTTACGAAAACGCGCATGAACCAGGCAAGATCGCTGGTACACGTGTATACTGATGGCAGTGTGGGAATAAGTACGGGTGCAGTGGAAATGGGCCAGGGAGTAAATACCAAGATCGCACAGGTGGCCGCTGAAATATTTTCCCTGCCCGCATCGAAGATCAAAATTCAAACAACCAATACGTTTCGTGTAGCCAACACCTCACCCTCGGCAGCAAGTGCCACAGCCGATTTAAATGGAAAAGCAACGCTAATAGCGTGCAATGAAATTTTAAACAGGCTAAAAAAGGTTGCCGCCTCAGAACTGAATACATCGATCGACTCGATCACTATTGAAAATGAAAAAGTGCTGGTCAATAAAGTACCATCACAACTGGGATGGCAGGATGTCGTAATGCTTTGTTATAACAACCGGATCAGCCTTTCAGAACATAGTCACTACACGCCCCCGGGAATTCATTTTGACAGCAAAACGGAAAAAGGTCATCCCTTTGCCTATCATACTTATGGTACCGCAATCATTACAGTAAGTATAGATTGCATTCGTGGCACCTACGACATCGATACCGTAAAGGTGGTACACGATTTTGGCAGTAGCATGAATACCATTATTGACCGCGGTCAGTGCGAAGGAGGTATTGTGCAAGGTATTGGCTGGATGACAATGGAAGAGATAGTTTATGATAAAGAAGGACGGTTACGATCAAATGCATTGAGTACTTATAAGATCCCGGATATTTATTCTGTACCCAACGAAATAGTCATACATCCGCTGGAAACTACAAAAGATAATCTTGCCATATTTCGAAGCAAGGCGGTGGGCGAACCCCCGCTGATGTATGGCATTGGGGCTTACTTTGCCCTGCGTAATGCAGTACTTGCCTTCAATCCTTCAGCAACCATTCCGTATGATGCACCTATGACGCCGGAAAAATTGTTGATGAGCCTTTATGCCGGCGTCACCAACCCCAGCCCCCGAAGTGGTCAAGAAAAAGTAGCCGATGCAACAAGCTAAAACCTGGCAATTCATTTACGACAATTTTGAAAAAGGCATTCCCGTAATGCTGCTCTATGTACTTGAAAGTCGTGGAAGCAGCCCGGGAAGACAGGGGTTTTTAATGGCTGTAAATAAAAATGCCGAGATGGAAGGATCGATTGGCGGCGGCATCATGGAGCACAAATTTGTAGAAATGGCGAAGAAACGGTTAGAAGAAGAACAGCCTATTGATAAAAAAGGTATTTACAAACAGGTGCACGATAAAGAAGCGGTGCGTAATCAAAGCGGGATGATATGTTCGGGCGAACAAACAATTTTTCTCTACTCCCCGGATCTACAGGACAAACACAGCATCCAGGCATTGCTGTCCTCGTTGAAGAATAACGAAAATGGCACCTTAATACTTTCACCCTCCGGGCTAAAATTTGATCAGTCATTACCCGAAACAGATTTTCAATTTCATTTCACTTCCGAATCCGATTGGTTGTATCTCGAAAAAACCGGGTACCTATATCGTATTTCCATAATTGGCGGGGGTCATTGTTCTCTTGCTTTGTCAACCTTAATGAAGCAATTAGGATTTTTCGTTGCAGTTTATGAGGATCGCCACGATTTGAAAACGTTTCTACAAAATGATAATGCGCATGCGCGGCATGTTGTAAATGATTATTCTGAAATAGGAGCGCTCGTTCAACCTTCGAAGAATCATTACGTAGTGATTATGACATTTGGTTATCGCACAGACGATATCGTCATCAGGAGCCTGGAGGGAAAAAACTTTCCTTATATTGGTGTATTAGGTAGCAGTACAAAAATCGGCAAAATGATAAACGCTTATCGGCAACAAGGGATGAATGAAACCTGGCTGAAACAACTATATGCGCCAATTGGCATACAGATCAAAAGCCAGACGCCAGAAGAAATTGCAGTGAGTATCGCAGCGCAGATAATACAGGTAAAAAATAAAGACGCCTCATAATTGTAAAAATGAAAATACTGGTAATACTGCTGTTCTTTCCGGCCCTCCTGCCTGCACAGGATAATTACTCGACTACGGACCTAAAGAATGGGAAATTCAAAGATGATAGAAGTTATATCTACACACTGCCTTTTGAAAAAAAGAAAAAAGTGCTCCTGGTACAGGCTTATGAAAGCAATTTGAGTCATAAGAATGAGCGGGCGCTTGATTTTAAAGTCAGGAAAGGCACAAAGATCTGTGCGGCCCGCGAGGGCGTGGTTATTGCTGCACGCGAAGATTCGGAAGTGGGTGGCTTAAAAGATGAACATCTTTCCGATGGCAATTATATTTCAATTAAGCACGACGACGGTTCGGTAGCACACTACTGGCATTTACAATTCAATGGTGTGATGGTAAATGTTGGCGATTCGGTGCAGGCGGGACAATGGATCGGCCTAAGCGGTAACACAGGTTACTCAGCATTTCCACATCTGCATTTTGAAGTGCAGGGGTACACGGCTTCGGGAGCTTATACCCAATTACCTACACGTTTTTATACACAAAAAGGTGTGATCTATCTGAGGCCGGGAAAGTTTTATCGCGTTCGTTAGTGTCATGTAAAGTGCGCAAAGATTTTGTAAGCGCCCTTGGGTAACACTTTTCCCTGCAATAACGTACCTTGAACAATCAAAATAACAAGCTATGTTTTTTGTATATATTTTTATTGGCCTGGTTGTTTTACTATTGATCATTGCTGCCGTGATGCCCAAAACATATAATATCGAAAAATCGATTGTTATACACCGACCTGTGAACCAGGTAATGGACAACGTGGGCAACCTCAACTTCTATTCTCAATGGAACCCCTGGCAGCAGTCCGATCCAACTACAAAAGCTACGATCACTGGCAGTCCCAAAACACCGGGTCACCAGTATGCCTGGCAGGGAAAAAAAGTGGGCGTTGGAAGTCTTACATTACGTGACCTCGACAATAAGCATATTCACTTCGACCTGCAATTTTTTAAACCGTGGAAGTCAAAAGCCAAAGACAATTGGCTCTTCGAACCGTGGGGCGCCAGTGATACTAAAGTTACCTGGCAAAACAGTGGAGAATTTCCCTGGCCCATAGCAAGCCTGATGGGTCCGCTTATCAGCAAAAATCTTAATCACCAGTTTCAGCAGGGACTTAATAATTTGAAGAAGATGTGTGAGGCGTAGAAAGATAAAAGATAAAAACTAAAAGATAAAAGTTGTATTCATGCAGAGTATCCGACTGGAGACCACTTTTATCTTTTAACTTTTACCTTTTATCTTTCTCATGGTGCTCTCAAAAGAAGAACTGCTCCATTACAATCTTCCCATCCTTTACTTCATACACAGCAATCTCATCCATTTTCATTCGTCCCATGCCCTTCATGGTTGCGTCCAGGCCCATAACTACGGCGAAGAAATTTGCGGCAACGATGGGAGCATTAGAATACCCGCCATGCATTTCTTCCACCGATTCGTTGAAGATTTCACCCTTTCTTTTAATCGCTTCTTTACCTTCAACTCTTTGAACTCCGGGAGCTTTTTCTGGTTCGATACTTACGGCATTGTCCGCAAACAATTCTTCCTGGATTTTGTCAAATTGGCCCATTTGAGCCAGTTCATGAAAGCGGTCAGCCACTTCCTGTGTGGTCAAGACTTTTTCGGCGATCATAACCTATATTTTTAAGTTAAAAAAGGACATAAAAGCTACGTTCCTTTTGCCGCTTAAAAAATTAAATAATTATGAATACCGAAATTTGGGGGATGAATGTAGTTTTACCTGGACTCAATAATAAAGTGATAGTGAAGGCGGTCTGGTTTCTTTTAATAATCTTCTTAACGGGTTGCTCCGTAAGCAATAATCCACTTCGAAAGGAAATAAAACTTTTGCAAAAAGGTATTATTCGGGATGATAGCAGCTATGTGTATGCCCTGCCATATGAAGAGGGTACATCGCACCGGCTTGTACAGGGATATTTCGGTCCCTTCTCGCACAAAGAAAGGGCGGCGTTGGACTTCAAGATGAAACGAGGCACGCGCATAACCGCTGCAAGGGAAGGTGTGGTTGTTCGTGTAAAAGAAGATGGTAGTCGTGGCGGGTGGAACAGGAAATACCGGGCACATGGCAACAATATTATTATCCAGCATCCCGATGGATCAAGAGCGGGGTACTGGCATCTTCAGCATAATGGTGCTTTGGTAAATGTGGGCGACACCGTAAAGAAAGGCCAGGTGATCGCATTGAGCGGAAAAACTGGATACGCCGCCATGCCGCATCTTCACTTCCTCGTTTGGTCATTTGATAATAACAGGAAATGGCAACAGGTGCCTACACGTTTTCAAACATCTACCGGCATTAAGTATTTACGAAGCTGGGGGAAATACAGGAATGGGGAGAAAGACTAAATTTTTAGAAGTGTACTCCTTTTCAACACATAGAGTGTAATAGTTCAAAAGCCAATAACGACCATTTCCTTTTTACGCTTATTTCATTCCCCATAAACTTCTATCTTTCACAAAAAATCTCCTTTGTCTCTACCTGAAATCTTCCAGCAGTTTGTCGCAAATATCAAGAGTGCTTCCCTACTGGAATACATTGCCGTTATTACCGGGATTGCCAGCGTATGGTATAGTCGCAAAGTAAACGTACTGGCCTACCCTGTAGGACTTGTAAATACCATTATTTATATCTATTTAAGTTTTAAATTCCATTTAGCCGGCGAAGCAAGCGTGAATTTTTATTACACGGTGATGAGCATTTATGGCTGGTACATATGGTTGAAGAAAGACAAAGAGAAACACCCGGTTATTCACGTAAGCTACTCCAACAGGATAATGCTTTTGTACCAGTTTTTATTCTTTCTCACGATTTATTTCGCTTATTATATTTCACTTGTTTATCTCAAAAAAGAATTTTTCAAAGAGGCAATTCCATGGGGGGATGCATTGGCAACAGCCACCGCATTCACTGGTATGTGGTTAATGACGCGTAAAAAAGTAGAAAGCTGGTATTGGTGGATCGCTACCAATATTGCATCTATCCCACTTTACTTTGTAAAAGGACTGGTTTTAACAAGCGTGTATTACCTGATCCTGCTTGTGTTTGCATTTTGGGGACTGAGTGAGTGGAAACGTCGCGCAAGATTGCATACCGCATGAAAAAGGGCCTTGTATTTGGGAAATTTATGCCTCCGCACAAGGGTCATCTTGCACTTATCGACAAAGCATATAATAACTGCGATCTTTTGCAGGTGCTATTGTGCTACACAAAAGAGGAACCCATTCCAGGTGAATTGCGAGTGGAGTGGATGACCCAGGTTCTTATGAACTACCCATCCACTATATTGATCCCGTACTGTTATAATCCGCAACTTTTACCTAATACTTCCGTTGCATCCGAAGAGGTATCAGAACTCTGGGCGGCTGCATTCCAGCAGCTCGTACCCGACACGGATATTTTATTTACTTCTGAAAAATATGGCGAATATGTAAGCCGGTTTATGCATATCGAGCATATGTTGTACGACGAAATGCGAAGCGAGCATCCGATTTCAGCCACTGCTATTCGCGAAAACCCATTTTTACACTGGGACTGGATCGCCGAACCCGCAAGACGTTATTTTGTAAAAAAAGTGGCCATCCTTGGATCGGAATCAACTGGTAAGTCCCTGATGGCAAAAAATCTCGCGAAGTACTTTCATACATCCTACGTGCCTGAAATGGCGAGAGACATCGTTGAAAAAACGGACACCTGTACTATTGATGATTTATACAAGATAGCCTCGTTGCAGGCCACACATATTCAAAAAGAGCTGCAGAAAGCCAACCGCATTTTGTTTTCTGATACTGATTTGACAACAACAGCTTCGTATGCAGCATTTCTTTTTAATCATCAGCTCGAAGTAAGCGAGGAGATCAGGAAAATAAATCAATTTGATCTCTATTTATTCCTGGAGACTGACTGTCCCTTTGTACAGGATGGTACCCGCCTCGATGAAGCAATGCGTAACAGTCTAAGCAGGCATCACGAAGAATATTTGCATCGTAACAATATTCCCTTTACAAAAATTACAGGGCGGGATTGGGATAGCAGGCAAAAGTCAGCTATCGATGTCATACATAAGAAATTCCCACAATTGTAATCATATAAACTGGCACTGAATTGGTAATGCTGACAAAAAGGTATCGATCAGTGCTATGACGAATAAGTTCATCATAGAAAGCTTTTGGCAAAAGGCAGACAACTGTACCAGTATCGTATTGATTAAGGCGGCCATACTCACCTATGGGATAGGTAAGGTGTTTAAAGTAACCAATAAGAGCGGGTATCGACTGATATCGCTAAAAGACCGACGAATGCTGCTTTTAACGAATACTGAAATCAGGAAAATTAACAAGGCAAACAAAATATTATTCAGTCGCCCGCATGATCCCATTAAAAAGAAACGAGTAAAGCAACTTCGCCAGTATGTTGAATTGTGTTTTGCTGTGATCGTACGCAATCTTCAACTTCATGGCTATAAGGGAAAAGAATTCACCCTTTCATCAGCCATACATCACCTTACCAAAGAGGGCATGCACACGGATCATATTCATCAGTTGCTTGGTTTACGACGAAAACGTAGCGCCGCACACTCACTTTCAGACAATCATTTGCGCTTATTTAAAATGAAGAAAGCCGTGTTGCTTTACAGTGATGAGCATATCACCATTGCTTCCCGTGGCTATTATGAAGATTTTGGTACGGCAGTACCAATCGCTGATACAATACCGTTACTGAAAGGGAAAAAGGCTAAAGAATGGTTTGAGCTGAAATAAAAAGTGGTGGCAAATGCCACCACTTTACATTAAGCCTGATTAGCTAATTGGAATTGCCTGGTCATTCGCAGTTTTGCCTTCAACAACTGGCAGTGTTACCTGCAACACACCATCCACATACTTCGCGCTGATCTTTGTGGTGTCGATGCTGTCGTCGAGTGTGAATGTCCGCACAAAACCACCCCTGCTGTACTCGCGTAATACCCAGTCGAATTTGGGAAAACCTTCGGGTGGCGTATAAGTAACTGTGAGTTCGTTACCCTTTACAGCCAGGCTAAAATTTTCCTTGATGCGACCTGGAGCAAATACCAGCATTTCAAAACTTGAATCTGTCCGGTAAATATTTACGCCGGCTCTTTGCATGGAGCGGATAAACAGGTGCCGGTTCCTGCTTCCGTAGTAATTGCCTTTTGCGGCACATGACTGATTGTAGTACATGTTACATTTTTTTGAGTGAAAAAAATCTACTATCACTATTATCAACACACAGCCGGACTAAAAAGTTTGTCCATACTTAAGCTTATGCGGACTTCAAAGCCCAGGCGCTATAAAAATCAGTAAGTCAACTTTCAATAAAGGCCCGCGTATCGTAACTTGGACAAATGCTTAAGAAAGTTGTCGTTATTGGGCCCGAATCGACTGGTAAAAGCACACTGTGCGAACAACTTGCCCAACATTATGACACCATGTGGTGTCCTGAATTTGCCAGGGAATACCTGCTCACCAATGGCGTAAACTATGAATATGATGACCTGCTTGTAATTGCGCGGGGACAACTGGCCCTGGAAGATGAGTATACATTGATGCTCGAAAATCAATCTCTTACATTGCTGGAAAAAGGTGGTCACATACCGCTATTTATCGATACGGATATGCAGGTGATGAAGGTGTGGTGCGAATTTGCATTTGGGCAATGCCACCGCTTTATACTCGACGAGATCGTAAAACGAAAATATGACCTGTACCTGTTGTGCAATGTGGACCTGCCCTGGGCCAGTGATGAGTTGCGGGAGTATCCGGAACTGCGTATCAGGCAAACGCTATACAATATTTACAAGGATATAATGATCAACCAGGAGGTGCCGTGGGTGGATATAAGTGGAGACTATGATGCGCGGTTGAAAAAGGCGTGTGAGGCGGTTGATAAATCTTTATAGAAAGTAGTGTTTTGAAATTCGGAAAGTTTCACGCAAAGGTCGCAAAGATTGCGAAGGAAGGCGCAAAGGGCGGCTATAAAAGACGCTTTGCGCCTTTGTCTTTCTTCGCGTTCTTTGCGTGAAATATTCGGCATGAACCAGTTTCTTCAAAAAAATCATCGACTGCTCTTCTACGGCTGCTGGTTATTGCTGGGTATTTTTCAATCGGGACTGACGGAACTGCAGGACGATGAGGCTTACTACTGGGTGTATAGTCAATACCTCGACTGGGGCTATTTTGATCATCCCCCGATGATCGGGCTGCTCGTAAAAATGGGTTACGCCATTTTTCCAAATGAACTGGGGGTTCGATTATTCCCCTTGTTGCTGCATGTGCTTTCATTGGTTATTATTGAAAACCTGACCGCGAAAAAACATCCGTTTCTATTTTATGTTATCGCCCTTTCAATAGCAGTGTTACAACTTAGCGGCTTTGCAGCGGTTCCCGATATTCCACTCATTTTTTTTACAGCATTTTTTTTCCTTTGTTACAAAAGGTTTATCAACAGCTTCTCTATCCTGCATGCCCTTATTCTCGGCATATCGATGGCGTTATTATTTTATAGCAAGTATCACGCTGTGCTGATTATATTCTTTACACTTCTTTCCAATATTAAATTAATTACACGCTACCAGGCGTGGGTCGCTGTACTTACTGCGATTGTCTTTTTTGCGCCTCATCTTTGGTGGCAGTATCAACACGATTGGGTGAGTTTCCGCTACCATCTTTTTGAAAGTAATGTGAATGCTTATAAGTTTTCGTTTACGGGCGACTATATCATTGGGCAATTATTGTTGCCAGGTCCAATCGCGGGCTTTATCTTACTACCCGCCGCATTCATGTACCGGCCAACCGATGCCACTGAAAAAGCTTTGCGATTTACCATGATCGGTATCTATATATTTTTCCTGCTAAGCTCATTCCGTGGTAAAGTAGAAGCAAACTGGACTTCACCGGCGCTCGTGCCCCTCATTATCCTGTCGCATCAATACCTGGCAGATAAATTCAAGTGGCAAAAAATTCTTTTACGGCTTTTACCCATCACGCTGTTGCTGGTAGTAATCGCACGTTGCGCAATGATCGTTGATTTTGTACCCGTAAAAGAAATCGCCACCCGCTATCATAGCTGGAAGGGCTGGCCTCAACAAATGAAAACTTTAACCCAGGGTTTGCCGGTTGTTTTCAGCAACTCTTACCAGCGTGCGTCTAAGTACTGGTTTTATACCGGGCAAATGACTTATTCTCAAAACTGGTACCGGGAACGACAGAACAATTATAATTTCTGGCCCGTTGAAGATTCTTTGTTGGGCAAGCCCGTTTATTTCCTTGATAAATACCTGCTGTCCCGCTTCCGTGATACATTGACCACGCCAATCGGTACGGTTGGATACTTATACGATTCATCATTGTTATCGTTTGCAAAAATTAAATTCATTCTGCCGAATAAAACACTGGATTTACAAAGTGGGAAATCGATCACTATCACTGGCGAGGTACAGATGCCGGAGAAATATCGAAATTTCCTATTGCAGCATCGTGTTAGTAACGACACTATTCGTATAGGTATATTTTCAAAAAAGGGTTGGCTGGCGGATGAGTTTACTTCACTTCGCCTTAATGAGCTGACGGCAAATAAAATCTTTCAAACAAATCTTACAACTTCGTTGCCTGCCGGGGTATATTATTTTCGGTTTAGTGTTAATGTGGGAATGAATAATCCGACGCACAATAGTGACAAGATAAAACTACACATACGATAGGTTGCCGCAAAATCCACAAACACATAATGTAGGTCACAAATATTTGCTACAGACTAAGCTGTAATAACGGGAGGATATGGGTAAAAAAAGGCATTGAATTCAGTTTGTTACGCTGAAACTTCAATGCCCTTAATATGATTTTTTTAATTATGACTATAAGTCAATGCATTTACAGATGCTTCAATGATAGTTTTTGCTACAGCCTCGGGCTGCGACATGAATATTACATGGCTACCCTGGATCTCTGTGACTTTAGTATTTGAGCGTTTATACATATTACGCTGAATTTCTGGAGCAATGCTTTTGTCGTCTGTTGCTACAAGTCCATAGGCTGGTTTATCTTTCCATGCCGCGTGAGTTATTGGTGTTACAAATCCTTTTGCATAAAATGCACCCTGTGATGCGTACATAAAATCTGCCTCTTCCTTGCTGATGTCGCCACAAAAACCGGCATGATACTTTGCTTTATCATAATACACTATTCCTTTATCGTCTGGTGGTAGAACACCATTTTCAGGTGCAGGTGGGGCAGTCTGTAACCATTGTAGGGCAGATTCACCTTTGTCAGGCTGAAATGCAGCTACATAAACCAGGGCAACGACTTTTGAATGATTTCCCGCTTCAGTGATAACAGCTCCGCCCCATGAATGTCCAACAAGTATAACCGGACCATCCTGTTTATCCAGTACTACATGTGTTGCGGTTACGTCATCCTCCAGCGAGGTTAACGGGTTTTGAACAACTGTTACATTGTATCCTTTCTTAGTTAGAACACTATACAGTGCCTTCCACCCTGAGCCATCTGCAAATGCACCGTGAACCAAAACCACATTTTTTACTGTAGAATCTAATCCACTGGCTAAATCGCCTTTTTTAGTTTGAGTTTCCATTGAATTTGTTTTTTATATTTAAAGGAATCAATACTCCTAAATTTCGTACCGGAACATGCTCTAAAAAATAGCCACATTAGCCATTATGTTGTACATATTAAGGATTGCCATTGTCGATATCTGGATACAAACATGTTCCAGGCTAAAATTTGAGTTGAGCAGTCACGCCGGTAAAAATGATATCCTTACCAGTGCCCGCAGCTTTTAGATACTCACCTGCATCAAACCATGTAAACTCCCACCTGAAGTACAAGAAGGCATTAGGTGTGTACACCAGATCTGTCGCCAACTGGTTGCCAATAAATTTAAAAGGATTGTTTTTCCCTGAATATATCATTAATACGTTTGGACCATAGATTCCGTCATTCTTACTATACCTCCAAAATATATCGTAATCCATGTTCAGGAATAAGGATTCATTTAATTCAAGTGTTAAAGACGGATGTATGTCAAAAAGATTTACAGGTCCAATCAATGATGCAAGCCCAAAGTAGCCGCCCCGTGGAAATAATGGATTAAATGTTTGCAATTTATTATCACCATACTGTGCATCTCCGCTTATCCATTCAGCTTTAATTCCTGCCTCAGGTTTAAGTTTTGCCCTACTAAATTTATAGCCGGTATTGAGGGAAGCTGTCCAGGCGTTTATGTTTTTTTCAGCAAATTTCCCTAGCTGATAAACTCCTTCAATATCATATCTCCAATTACTTTTACTGCTCCATAGTCTGCTACCAATTGAATGTCGTAACTCCTTCCCATGACCATCGTCAAAAGCTGCTATTTTTTTCCAAAGTCCGAGGTAATAAAAATCTATATTATTTAGAAAAGACATTTCTTTCCTGGTTATATATCCGCCCCAGAATTTTGTGTTACTATTAAATCCATCGTCAAAAATTTGTGGCTTCGATCTAACAAAGTGCGAGTAAAATAGATCCACATTGAATTTGCCCCCGGTGTATAACAGTTTGATGGCATCAAATGACTGGCGATTATTTGGACCATCTCTTACAGCTATCAGTCTTTGTGAACCATAAAGCAATTCCTGGCGGCCCAGCCTTACCGTCAACAAATGCTGCCTGGTCAATGGCAGAATCATATCCATAAATGCCTGGTGAAGATCTAATTGGTTTTCATCGACTGGCGAAGGGGGCGACTTCATACCATTAGCGAGACTACTTTGCAATTGAATAAATGTTCTAAAATGTCTTCCAGCGTGAAGATCGGCATGAAGCAGATACCTCGTGAGAATGTAACCATCTTTATCCTGTGGGGCTTCTCCCCAGTCTTCATTCTTTGCATAGAAATATTGAAACCGAACCTCTCCTCCATAACTGAGATAGGTAGTTTTGTTTTGCGACAATGGGCTAAACTTCATCTTTGCATACCACTCTATCGTTGTGTCTTTTTCAAGGAAAGAGTAATCCTCATCATACCTCAACGGTTTAAAAAATCCGATGCCCTGCGTTAGACCATTAGTACTGGAGAAAATAAGGAATATGAAGACTAATTCCTTCATGAAATTAAAACTTGCGAATGATTATCACACCGCCAACAATTAGTATAACACCAAGTATTCTCCATGTATTGATGTAGTGTGGATGTGCTACGAGTATATTGAAATGATCGAGTAATACTGAAACGACCATTTGACCTAATACAACAAGTCCAAAAGTTAAGGCAGGGCCTATTCGTGGAAATGCAAGTATTACGGTTGTTACATAAAACGCCCCCAGTGCCCCGGCTAACCAGGTGTAGGCCGGTGCAGTTTTTAATCCCGCCCATGACGACTGCTGTTTCGTAACTAAAGCATAGATTAGAACCGCAAACGCACCTGTAATAAATGAAATCATTGATGCATATACGGGGCTTTCAATAGATTTACCTAATCGAGAATTCAGTCCCGCCTGCAACGGCAGAAATGAGCCTGCTACGAAAGCCATTATGATCCATATAACTTTCATTCTAGTGTATTTTATGTCATAATATTTATTGACGCGGGCTATAAAATAGTACGGGACTCCAGGAAGGAATTACTGGTAATTGTGCCGGGGAAAACGACTTGTATTCACCCATTCCATACACAACCTTCCCATCTACAATTGTTATTTTCGCTGTGATTGTTTTTATTTCTTCATCCAGAACCCCGAGATAGTCTTTATCAAGAATAATAAGGTCGGCATAATAGCCGTTTATTATTTTTCCTTTCATGCCCTCTTTAATTAATGAGTACCCTCCCGATGTCATCAATCGCAATGCGGTTACCCTGTCGAGGGTATTCTCTTTGGACAATATTTGTGTTCCTCCAATGGTCTTACCAGTAGTGATCCAATACAAAGCCATCCATGGATTATAACTTGCTACCCTTGTTCCGTCGGTCCCCAGGCCCACAGGAATGCCCAGTTCAAGCATCCTTTTTACAGGTGGTGTCGCTAAGGCTGCCTGTTTGCCGTAGCGATGTATAAAGCTTTCGCCCTGGTAGGCCATTCGATGCTGAATCGCAATACCGCCTCCAAGATTCTTAATACGGAGCATGTTTTCTTCGCTTATTGTTTCTGCGTGATCGATAAACCATATTAACCCATTTAAAGGGGTTTCTTTATTTACTTCTTCAATAACATTCAGGTTCCGCGTAATGCTTTCATTGTATGTTGCATGTAGACGGAATGGCCAGCGTTTCTTTACCAGCATTTGCACTACTGCTTTCAAATTAACCTCCATACTGGCAGGTAGTTCGGGCCGGGGGAAAAGAAAGTTTTCAAAATCTGCAGCATCGCCGACAAGATTTTCACCTGCACCGCCAACATAATAATCAATATCATTTATGCCGTTATTTCCATGTTCATCTATTTCTACCATCCCCATCCATTTTGAATAGTCATTCAGCTCTGAACCTTTTTTCTGGGCAAAAAGAAAGTATGGTAGCCGAACTGTGATCTTTCCAAGCTTATTTAGGGAATCGGTAACAGTATAGTCGTCAGGAAAATTTTGAAAGCCGCCACCAGCGTCCATCACTGCAGTTACACCCAGCCTGTTTAGCTCGGTCATGTATTGAATAGTAGAATTTACTTTCTCTTCGTTTGATAATTCGGGAAGCCTGGCAAGGGTGGAATACAGAATAAAGGCGTTTGGTTCTGCAACCAATAAACCTGTTGGATTACCATCATTATCTTTTTCAATTAATCCTCCAACTGGATTAGGTGAATCCGCATTGATATTTAATGTTTTTAATCCTGCCTTATTCAACCATGCTTTTCCATATAAATAAAGAATAAAAGCGGGCACATTTCCTGTAGCATCATTAATCTCATCTATTGTGGGTAACCGCTTCTCTTCAAACTGGTATTCATTCCAACCACCAACTACTCTTACCCATTGCCCATTCGGCGTTCTTTGCGATTGTTCCTTTAGTATTTCCAGTGCCCGCTTTAATGTACTCACTCCATCCCACCTTAATTCACTATTGTAAAATCTTCCTCCACGTATTACATGAAGGTGACTATCAAACAAACCAGGAACTACCCTGTTGCCTTTGGCATCTATTATTTTTGTTTGCTTTGTCTTCAGTTTAAGCATCTGCCGATTTGAACCCGTAGCAAGGATCTTACTTCCCGCTATTGCCACAGCTTCTGTCACGGTATTATTTTCATCAAGTGTAGAAATTTTACCATTAATGATAATAATATCAGTTCCCTGTTGTGCTTGCGAAATATTTGTAACGGAAAGAACGATAGACGCCAACAAAATAAAGTGATAGCCCATCAACCTGAAAATTTATAGGACAGGCTATAGTAGCCTGCCCTGGTTATTATTAAACGACCAACAATCAATGTTTAAGCATTTCGTGTGCGTACTGAATGCCAATTCCATATGCACCGCCATACTTTTTTACAAGGTCTGTTACGGCTTTGTATGTTTCGCTTCTTGCCCAGTCACGCTGCAATTCGAGCAGGTATTGCATAGAGGTCATAGTTTTTACGCCTGCCTGGAGCATACGGTTTATTGCCATTACATGGGCTTCTGTGCTTACATCACCACAAGCATCTGTAATTACAAATACATCATAACCTTCAGCTTTGGCTGACAGTGCTGGTCCCACAATGCATACACTTGTCCAAAGACCCGCTAGTACCAGCCTTTTTTTCTCCTTTCCGACGATAGCTTTATAAGCCTTCGGATCTTCCCATGAGTTCATAGTCGTCCTGTCAATATATATGTTTGCCGGGTAGAATTCTGATACTTCCGGGAATACCGGCCCACTAAATGATTTTTCTGCTACTGTTGTAACTACCGTAGGGACGTTGAATATTTTTGATGCGCCGGCAACGATCGCGGTATTAAATCTCAATTCTTCAATGGAAATATTCTTTACTGCGAATCCCATCTGGCTTTCATGATCAATCAGTACCAGGGCATGATTGGTTGGCGTTAGTAATTCTGTTGAAGGTTTTTGAGAGAATAATGTTGTCGCCGATAAGCAGGCAATGAGTATGAGCGAAGTAATTTTAATGGACCGTTTCATGATTCAAAGATTTGGGGGTAAATATTTATTTGAAGAATTCTATTTAGCGTTTCCTTTTGCCGCTGCTTCGATTACATCTGCAACTGCCTGCGGTTTTGACATAAAAACCAGGTGACTTGCTTTAATCTCCGTGACGGTCGCATTCATCCTTTTTGCCATAAACCTTTCTCCATCCGGTGGAATCGTTTGGTCTTCCTGGGCTACTACATACCATGTTTTTTTTGTTTTCCATGCCGGATTGGTGATTGTTGCACCAAAAACAGAAGCAGATACCGGAATTTGTGAGTCAGCCAAGAATTCAGCCTGCTCTTTGGGAAGATCTGCACAAAATCCGGAATGATATTTTTTAAGATCATACCAAATAAATCCACTTGCGTCAGGGGGCAGGATCCCGGAGTTAGGAGCAGGTGGGCCTGATTGCAGCAACTGTAATAAGGTTTCGTTTGCATCAGGTGCAAAAGCAGCGACATATACAAGGCCAGTAACCTTTGGATGATTTCCAGCTTCAGTGATAATTGCCCCACCATATGAATGACCTACCAAAATAACAGGGCCATCCTGCCTGTCAAGAACTCTTTTTGTCGCGGCAACATCATCTGCAAATCCCGTATTTGGATTACCAACAACACTTACAGTATATCCTTTCTTCTTTAAAAGTTTGTACACCGCCTCCCAACCAGATCCATCTGCAAATGCTCCATGTACAAGTACAATGTTTTTTGCAGGACCTTGGCCATAACAAATACTTGTAAACATCAGCAAGAAGGGGAGTAGCATACTAAAGATGCCATGTCTTGTCTTAAGCTTCAAAAAAAGTCGCTTTTTCATTTGTATAGTTTTAATAATTTGGAATCATTAAAACTACAACTATGAGAAAGCGCTATCAATTGCTAAATGAAGACTGTTGTTGTATAAGTTGTGAGCGAAAGTGAATTCATTCAGTTAAAGCGGCGTTTTAATTCCTGGTGACAGGAAAATTGTTTTACTTTTTAACTCTTCAGCGGATGCGATCCTCGATCTTAATGCCGCTTCCTTTTCTTTAAAATGTGTCCAACCTTTATAATGTATGGGGATAATTACATTCGGGTTTAAAACATTTACGGACTTTAAAAGATCAGAACTATTCATAGTATATCTGCCAAAAGCCGTGAGATAGCGAAACTCTACAGAGCCAAGATGAAATATCCCAACATTAATTTTATACCGACTGGCAACTTCTTTTATACCATTAAAATATACTGTGTCACCAGAGATGTAAATGACACCGCTTTCCTGGTCATCAAATTCAATTATAAATCCAATTACTTTCCCGGCTAAAAACTCAGGTACCCACCACGGGTGATGTTGCGCCGGTGTTGCCGTGATCTTTAACCCGGGCACTTTACTGGTATTAATTTTATAACTCTCCCAATCGGCAAGTCCAGTTATCCCTTTTATTTCTTTTGCTGCGGATTTTGTGGAAAGAATCAAGGGCACCGTCAATGTAAACTTCTTTCCATTAATATCGAAATTATCTTTATGTTGATGATGGCTCAGTAATACAAGGTCAACATCTTTTAGCTCGTTTATAGTTAGGGCAGGACTTTCAGTCTTTCTGGAGAATGTGCCTGATCCATGATAATACAATTGGCCCGCAGTATCTAAGGTTGGATCTGTTAGTATTCTATAGCCATTAATATCAAGGAGAACACATGCCGTATCTATATGTGTGATGCTAATATTCATAAAAAAATATCAGGCAGTAGATATTATGGATAATATTTACTGCCTGACCTGGATTCTGGGTTACCACAAGTTACTTTTTATTTCAATGCTTTTTTCAATTCTGCCCCGGCGTATAACAGGGCCGATTGCACCTCCGGTATTGTTGCCAGGGGATTGAGTAAGCCATAGTCGTGAATCATTCCCTGGTATCTTACTAATGATACAGGCACTCCAGCTTCATTCAATTTTCTTGCATAAGCTTCACCTTCGTCGCGTAAAACATCATTCTCTGCAGTTTGTACCAGGGTAGGAGGCAATCCTTTTATTTCGTCGGCGGTTGCTCTTAAAGGGGATGCATAAATTTCATTGCGCTGATTGGTATCAGGTGCATAATTATCCCAAAACCATTTCATCATATTTTTTGTAAGAAAGCGGTCATTTGCATATTTGTTATAAGAAACTGTTTCAAATGACGCGTCTGTTACTGGCCAAAATAAAACCTGCATTTTAAATTCAGGGCCTTTCTTATTTTTTGCCATTAATGCTACTGCTGCAGTTAAGTTACCTCCAACACTATTACCAACAATAGCCAAACGCTTTCCATCAACATTTATTTCTGAGCCATGTTCAGATACCCACTTTGCAGCGGCATAACACTCATTAACAGCAGTAGGGTATTTAGCCTCTGGTGAACGGCTATATTCTGCATGTACCGCAACGGCACCTGAATTAACTACTAAATCACGTATGAATCGCTGATGTGTTGGAAAATCGCCAAGTACCCAACCGCCGCCATGAAAAAACATGAAAGCGGGTAAAGTTTCTTTTATCCCCGACGGCCGCATTATAAATAGTTTAACTGTGATTCCGTCCTGGGTAATAGTTTTCTCGGAAACTTCAACACCTGAAATATCGGGTTTGACCGAGCTTTGTGCCCCCTCCAAAACTTTTCGTGCATCCGCAGGTTGCATTGTTTCCATTGGTTTACCTCCGCTTGTGTTCAACGCTTTTAGAAATGCTTTAGTTTGCACTTCGATCGCAGAGTCTGTTGAATAATCTGCTACTGTGATTTCATTTTTCATATATGTTTCATTTGAAAGTTCAGAATTCATTTTGTCTTCGCTCTTTGCATGATTGCAGCTTATATTAATCATCGCACCTACGCTCAATAAAAAAGTCCATTTCATAAGTCTAATCTTTACTTATTTTTTATAATCAAATTCGTTTTAACCAATCCAATATATAATCTGCATCCTCTTTCCATGTATTTTGTCCAAGTACAAAATGATTTCGACCTTTAAATTCTTTGTACTCCAGGATAGATCCATTCTTTTTGTATTTTTTAAAAATTCTCCTGTCAAGATGTGCAGGTATAATTGTTCCTTCTGTACCCGCTGTAAGCAGTAGTGGGGGATGTGGCTTATTGAAATCGACTTTTGCTGCACTTGTCAATCCGCCTCGTGCAACTGTCTTGGATTCTGGTATTGTGTACTTTTCATAGGATTCTTTTTGCTCCTTAAGTGGCATGCCATTTACAAAAGCATATTGCCACTTCTTAAATGACATGAGGTAGGTTTTTTTAAGAGAGGTAAAAAGGCCCAATACCCTCCATCCGGCCTTTAAAAACGAAAACTCATATGGGAACACTCCTTGTGGAGGAACTGAATGAATAGCTACGGCTGCAGCAGCCAAATCCCTGTTGCATATAATTTGAGTGATCAATCCACCAAGAGAATGACCGATGACAATGGGCTTTTCCGGAAAACTCTTAACAATGTTCGCATAGTAATCGATTAGTTGCGTGAGCGTAAGCGCTGCAAGATCCGTATCATTAGGCTGCCTGGCTCTTAATTCGGCTGCTGTTCCATTCTTGTAAGGCCAGGGCGGTGCAACCGTTGAATAACCTTTGCTTTCAAAATAGATTCTCCATTCATCCCAACAAGCGTTAGAAACAAATGCACCGGTAACAAAGACTATGTTTTTGGTTGTAATTGTTGACATGTGTTTTATGTTTAAGAAATAAGTTGAGATACCCGATTAAGCTATCTTTGGGCATAGTGTTCCAACTAACTAAAGCTAACCCCTTACGCATCTGGAATCAATTGATGAATAATGCGGTTTATTGTATATATCAATTTTAAATTCTTTGGGCATTTTGACTGATATTTAATAGATATTCCGAGAGGTAATTACCTTCCCAGCTTCCTTCATAGCGGGAACCATTGATAAAAAAGGTTGGTGTGGCATTTACGCCGCTTCTAAGTCCGCTCATAAAATCGCCTTCCACTTTCCTTAAAAGATTTTCGTGTTGAATATCTTCGTTAAACCTGTTAAGATCCAATCCCGCCATGTGTGCATACTCAACAATTGCTTCATGTGTAAGACGTTTCTGATGCTCAAAAATCAAATCGTGCATTTCCCAAAATTTATTTTGCAGGGCTGCAGCTTCAGCAGCTATTGCTGCTGCTTTAGCTTGCGGGTGTATCTTTGAGATCGGGAAATTCCTGAAAATGAATTTTACTGAATCGTTCATCTCCACTTTTAATCGCTTGATAATAGGATAGGCTCTTCCGCAATACGGGCACTGAAAATCGCCATACTCTACCAGTTCAATTAATGCATTCTTGTTGCCCCATAAATGGTCAATGGATGATACAGGAGGTGTTAATGACATTGATAATGAATTTAAGAGTTAACTAACCGGTTCCAGTTTTTCTAATGCATTAAGAATACCCTCCACACCAGGATTTTTATCAGGTTCAGAGAGAAAGCTCCATTGAATTATGCTTTTTTCATCTAATACAAATAATGCTCTTTCGCATTCTCCTTCCTGCTCATTATACACACCATACATCCTGGCTATACTTCCCTTAGGTTCAAAATCTGCCAACAGGGGAAAACCAAGATTGCGTTGCTCCCGGTAACTTGCATGACACCATTTGCTATCTACCGAAATACCTATTACCTGCGTATTCATTTTGTCAAATACGTCCGTTATTTCATTATACAGCATTAATTGATCCCCGCAAACAGGGCTCCAGTCTGCTGGATAGAAAACTAATACTACCCGCTTGCCCTGGAAATCATACAGGCTTATTTCCTCGTATGGAGTAGCATAAAGTGTGAAGTCAGGCGCCTTGTTTCCCGTTTGAAGCATAACAATGAATATTTTTTTAAAAAAGTACTGGTTCCCGTGGCCCTAATTGTGTTGCTAATTCCAATTCAAATTCACCTGGTTGCTGAAAACCCATTTTCATTATTTCCGTAATGCGTTTTTGTGTTCCCGGCCATGAAATTGCCTCAAAAAAAGCGTCTTCCGATTCAAGAAATTCTTCGGTTTTAGCAAGACCGGTACGTTTGTAGATTATTTTTTTTGCTGCTGCAATTGCGTCTTTTTCGAAACTGGCAACGCGCCTTGCAAAACGATCTACAAAACCATCGAGATCATCATCCGGAATGGCGCGATTGATCCATCCGTATAAAGAAGCCGTTTCAGCATTAAAATCTTCTCCGCCGATAATTACTTCCAATGCCCGCCTTCTACCAATTAAGTGAGGTAATCTTTCAAGTCCGCCGCCACCTGGAATTAATCCGCAACCAATTTCTATTTGAGCAAGTTTGGCTCTCTCTTTACTAGCGAAACAAACATCCATAGCCTGGATAAATTCACTGCCAACACCTCTTGCCCTTCCCCTTACTGATGCTATTGTCAGGAATGAAGCAAGCTCAAATCTTCTAGCAACATCCGGCCAGGTAGGGAGCCCGGTTGCTGGTCTTGGGGCCAGATCAAATTCTGCCGACCTAATTAAATCAATATGCGCAATAAAATAATCCGGGTTTGCACTGTCAAACACTACAACTTTAATCTCTGAGTTCCGCTCGAGGTCCGTGACCAGGGATGATAATTCATCACCCAATTCTGGATCAAACAGATTTAGAGGAGGATTATCAATTGTTACTTGCCAATATGCAGGTGTATGTTTAATAATACGAAGGCGCATGATCTGATTTTTTGTATTACATCAATTGTTAACTCCCTGGCTTTTGTTTTTCTCAATAAAAGAATGAATATAATCTGATACCATTTCTGGGTACTGGTGTTGAGGTCCATGGCCCGACCGGGGAATAACTACCAATTGTGTTGTTGGCAACTGCCTGTTTAACTCAAACCAATTTTCAGGAGGAAAACATATTTCATGATCTCCAGAGATTACCAGAATAGGAGTTTTTATAGTCATTAGTTTTTGCCTGGCATTATATCGGTCTTTAGCAAAATCTTCACCACCCTTTCCATAAAACTGGAGTTGCTCCAATTTCACCGGCGTGTCTTTGTCAATAGTTCGCCTGGCAATTCTGTCATGACTTTCTTTTGCAGCTTTTACGCTCAATTCTGAAATCGGCTCAAAGAATAGAATTATCTCATCATTAAAGTCATTTACAGGCTTATACGCAGTTTTTATAAATATTTCTTCAATTTGGTGATTGACTTTACCGGGAGGTTTTGTTCCCAATAAAATTGTTTGTGAAACAAGATCAGGAAATTCGGTGGTAACAATTTGTGCAACCCAACCGCCAAATGACCAACCGCCAAGAATTATTTTCTTTAAGCCGAGTGTTTTGGCCAAATCTGTTACATCGCTTGCAAAACCCATCATATCAGAATGCGGATTGCCAGTAGAAGAGGCAAAACCAGTATAATCAAATATGATCACGTTGTAATTTTTAGCTAATGCATCAAGAAAAGCGGGATCCCAGTCGTCAAGGTTTCCGCGAAACCGCTGGCAAAGTATCATAGGATCACCTTTACCGATGGAACGATACGCGATCTTCCTTCCATTAATCTCTGCAAATTGCGTTTTGGAATTTGTCGCATTTACTTCTAACTTGATATTGGAAGAATTATTTTCTTCCCCGGAAGAGGTTTGCGCTGCGTTATTACTACATGCGGAAATAATAAATAGAGCTGCACACGGTATTATGAAGTTTTTTCTTATTTCGCGGATTGCGCCGTTAGCAATATGTTTCATTTTTCTATTTGTTAAATTATTTATCAGAATACATAAACTTCGAGGAACTAAGCTATATCACAAGGCCCCGGGTAACAATCGCCGAATGATGCTTCAACTTGTATATTTATGCTTTCTCCCACACATCTGCATATTTTTCGGGGTTAATGCTAAATTGCTTTTGTATAAACCGTGAAACTGTTACGATTTTCAATTCATGCATTTTTGCATACTCTACAACTTCGTGTAGTAATCTATTTCTGACTGAATGCAGATACCGCTTCCCTAGTACGGTCGTATCTTGAAGTATCAATTCACTCCCGGATAGGGTTATGACAATTTTGCCTACCTGGTATCCACCGGCATTTAAGGAAAAAAAACCTTGGCCATGTATGTCGATATGTATTTGAATGGTATACAAAGTATTTTTACGGTTAAAGATCCCGATGCATTGAATCAGGATCAATATCCATATCATACTTACTGTTATATAAAATATGCAGCAGGAATAGAAATGCGGGGAAATGCCTGGTAAGGATGATTAATTGAGTGTTTGTTTTTGTTATTGCTTTTGGGATACCGGGATTCGAATATCTGATTTGTCGGAATTTCTGAGTGTTTTACATGCCGTATCAATACAATTTCCCTCCCTGAACAATACTACCAGCTCCATTATCTTCTCGTTGTCACTAACCTGGAAGAATTTTCGAATATTGGGAATCTTGTATGACCAGCTATTTTTACTTTCAGGTGTTGCAAGAGCAGCTTCTTCCGTTGAACCCCATTTAAATTTTACATACCTCCATTCGTTGGAATGATTGGAGCTATCTGTTATCAATCCCAGATGAACGAATACTGGCCCGTCGTAATTCAATAAACCTTTATTACCCTTGCTGGCATTACAGGTAATTGTAAAGGCACTGGTATCAGTAACTGTAGCTGGCCTGGTTTCAATAAGTGGTGATGAACAACCCAGTAATAGTAGTGAAGCACCTACGAAAAAGATATTCAGTTTTGAATATTGTCTTCTCATTTAATTTGATTTTTGTCGAATAAGAAATCTATTTGCCGACCCATATTTATTATAACTTCCAAATAGCTCCGTAAATTCTATAGATTTTTATCTGCCATAAATTCAATTGATATTTTAGTTCCAGTTGAATTTTCAATTTTGAATTTCGCCATAATATCATCACTAAGTCCTTTCATCAGTTTCATTCCAAGGGAATTAACGTTGTTTATATCAAATCCCTCCGGTAATCCAACCCCATTATCAGCTACTGAGAAAATAAATTTCTTTGCATCGGTTTTTTTAATCGAAATATTGATTAACCCCCCGTTATGTAATGGGAACGCGTATTTCATAGCGTTTGTTATGGCTTCATTTATAATTAATCCTACCGGAACTGCCAACGATATATCCAGTTCTAAAGGTTCGGTATCCATTTTGAATTTTATCCGGTTCCTTGCTTCAAAACTATCGTTTAGGTATTCAACCAATTCATGCAAATACATAGGCATATCAATGGTTGTGACATTTTTTTCAGGCTGGTAAAGCTTTTGATGTATCAGCGACATGGCATAAACACGGTGCTGGCTGTCGCGAATTGCTGTTAAAGCATCATTTTCCAGGTATGCTGATTGTGATTCAAGCAGGCTGGTGATAGTATGAAGGTTGTTTTTAACTCTGTGATGTATTTCTTTCAGCAACCACTCCTTTTCTTCTATCATATGATGTAACGATAGATTCTTGGTGTTAATTTCTCGTTGCTGTGTTTTCAACCTTCTCACCTGTCTAAATATAATAAAACCCAGGGCTATTAGGAGTAAGAATAAAGCTGTAATAATAAAGGCATATCGTGTTATGCTTTTTTTATCACTTTGAACATCAGCCAATCTTGCTGATTCAATTAAGGGGAGGATATTGCTTAACTGCAGGATTCGTTGCCTGGCACCATAAGTCATCGCATCGTCAGAGGCCTTTTGAATATACGCCGATGCATTTTTAAGGTCTCCTGCTTTAAATAATAGCGTAGCAAGGTTTAGGATAGCAGTGGTTTCCTTTGTGCTTGATTTAATATCCGCGATGGCGGCTTTGCATAGTAAAATTATAGCAGAATCAGCCTGCCCCTTCCTGATAAATAAATCGCTGAAGGTAGAGTTGACAATAGCTATCTGGCGCAATGATAGTAATGAGTCGGCTGTGAGCATATTATAATATGCTGTTGTTGTACGAATATCGCCTCGACGTATACTCTTTAAACCGCTATAGTAATTGTATTGAAAACCGCCTGGTGCTGATATGGTTAGTAAAGAGTCGATATACCTGTCAGCTTCGGCGGTGTATACCGCTTTAAACAATTTTTCTTTATTATAGTCGGACAGGTCAAAATAACTCCGTGTTTTTAGTATATAGTATTCCGCTTTAGCCGAATCATCAAGTCCGTGTGGATTGAGATAACTTAACGAGTCAAACACTTCTTTAAACATCCCGGAGGAAAGCAACACAAAATTTGTTTTTATTTTTGCGTATTTTAAAAGCAAAGTATCATTTAAGCTAGCTGCTGTAGCCTGCAACTTTTCTGCATAGTAATAAGCGGAATCAAAATTAAAAACTGAAAACTCGTTATACAGTTCCAGGTACTTCGCGAAGGTGGTTTTATCAAAATTATTAAAATGCCGACGTAAGCTATCGATCCTGACTAATTTATCTGCGTCGTACCTAGCCGATAAATGAATTTCGTTATTTAGCTTTTCGAGCCAAATACTTTTTCCGGATTGAGCATTACTCTCCGTAAATGATAGTATAAGCAGCAAATAAAGCATCCTGGAGATGAAAAACAAAGTATGGCAAGCAATTTTTTTCACTTTCGAATGTTCGGTTTAAACAGAAATTTCATTCCTTTTCGATAGTAAAATAATGTTCCCGGGTTATTCCCAGTTTTTTTATTTTCGAATTAAGAGTTGATGTGTGAATATTCAATAATTCTGCCGCACCACCTTCCCCGGAAATCTTTCCATTGCAGCTCCTCAAAGCCGAAATAATGTGATCTCTTTCATTTTCCTCTATAGTTTTAATCGACTCCTTCGATCCATGAGAATTTGTTATAGTTTTCTTTTGATCGGGAAGTATAATATCTGTAATACTAGTGGTAGTTGTGAGAAGAACTGAACGCTCAATTATATTTTCTAGTTCCCTGATATTTCCGGGCCAGTCATAGAGCAATAATTTTTTTACTGCTTCCAGGCTTATATCATTAATCGGCTTACCTATTTTTTTTGCATACAGGTGTGTGAAATGCATAGCGAGTAATGGGATGTCTTCCTTACGCTCTCTTAATGCCGGCAGTGTGATCGGAAATACATTTAGACGATAATAAAGATCCATCCTAAAACGACCTTCCGATATTTCCTTTTCCAGGTTCCTGTTTGTAGCAGTTATGATTCGAACATCAACTTTTACTGTGTCCCTCCCACCAATTCGTTCAATTTCCTTCTCTTGTAATACTCGCAACAGTTTTACCTGTATTTCAGTTGGCACTTCTCCTATCTCATCCAGGAATATTGTTCCTCCATCTGCCTGTTCAAATTTCCCGATTCTTCGTTCTACTGCTCCTGTAAATGATCCACGTTCATGACCAAATAATTCCGACTCAATTAATGTAAGCGGCAACGCTGCACAATTTACTTTTATAAAGGGTTTTGATTTTTTGGGAGAAAGGTTGTGAATGCACTCTGCAATTTTTTCCTTTCCTGTACCGCTTTCACCTAGCAGTAATACAGATGTTTCGGCCCTTGCAACCATCAATACGGCATCTAAAACGGATTGTAGTGGTTTGCTATTTCCGATTATACCTTTGAATTCAGGAACAGTTGAACGGTCGGCTGTTTGTTTAACAACGTCGTTCTGTATTTTTTTTGATGCCAGGTATTCCTCATGCAGGTACCACGCAATATCAAGAGTTACCAATATGTCTCTTTCCCGGAAAGGTTTTACAAGAAATCCATACGGTCTCGTAACCTTGGCATCGTCAAGTGTTTTTTTATTGGAATTGGCAGATAGATATACAAATCCAATATCTTTTTCCCTAAGTTTTCTTGCCAGGTCAATGCCTGTAAGGTTGCCCTGTAAGAAAATATCTAATAACACAAGATCTGGTTTTTCATTTTCAATAATTTCAAGAGCAACAGGTACAGACCTGGCAATCGAACAAACATTGTATCCCGCTTTTTCCAGTATCATTTGAAGGTTATTGGCTTCGATAAACTGGTCTTCGACAATTAAAATTTTTTTTCTCATGACAATAACTCCGTCTTTTGAAATATTTCTTTTTTCGTTGAGTCTTTAATAACAAGGTCTCCTGGAAATTCGACCTTAATCTTCGTTCCATTCATTTGCTCGATAAAAAATTTTCCCTGTATATCCTCACTTAATCCTTTCATGAGCTTAAGTCCAAGCGAGTTATTCTGGATCTTTTCCCAATTACTAGGAAGTCCGATACCATTATCTTTTACTGAGAGCCCTATCAGGCTATTTTCCATTCTTTTCATATCAATCTGAATCTCACCGTATGCATTTCCTGGAAAGGCATATTTTATCGCATTTGTGATCGATTCATTCAATATCAAACCCACTGGAATTGCCTTTGAGATGTCTAAGTGGATGTTTTCGATTTCAGTGCGAAACCTGATACGTTGGTGAATGTCAAAGGAATCTTGTAAATAATCAATCAACTCCGGTAAATAGACGGCCATATTAATATTGGTTGAGTTGTCCAGTTGATAGAGTTTCTGATGGATCAACGACATGGCATAAACACGGTGCTGACTATTTTGGACTGCTGCTAAAGCGTCATCTTTGAGATAAGTCGATTGAGTTTCAAGCAAACTCATTACTGTATGCAGGTTGTTCTTAACCCTGTGATGCACCTCTTTTAGTAACCATCCTTTTTCATCCAACAAGTGTTGAAGGGATCGATTTTTATTGCTGATCTCCTTATTGCTCCGCTGTTTTGCATGATACTGATTGTATAATAAGACTAAAATAATAAGTAATAATGCTATTCCTGAAAAAGTTACATTCCGCAATATATTAGCCTTTTCAAGTTCCAGGTGACGTTTATTGTTTAATAACGCTAGTTCCTTCACCTTCGCATTGGATTTACTTAGCTCATATTCAGTTTTTAAAGATTCTATATTCTTCGACATGGTGGAATAATAAAAGCTATCCGCCAGTGTATGTTCCCGCTCTTTCATTAAAAAAGCCTGCTTGTGATTTCCCTCTGCCAAATACAGGGGAATAATTGCTTTCAGATACCTTGTTTCCTGGTTGTAATTTCCTTTTTCCCGAGCCAGTAATACAGCCTCGTTTAGATAATAGATTGCCTTCGATGATTCATCTTTCCCATATGTTTTTGCCAGGCCGTGTAGCACCTGTAATTCCCTTAAATAGTTACCTAAGGTTCGGGATCTCTCGAGCGCTTCTTCCTGAAGTTTAATGGCTTTCTTTTTAAATCCCTGTTTTGAATAAACCGAAGCGAGGTTATTAATCAATGTGATATTTAATCCCTGGTATTCAATATCAGTACTCATTTTTACACCTTTCTCGAGATAATATTCAGCTTGTCTGTAATTTCCCATTTCCCTGTACACTACACCAAGGTGGTTGAAAATATTAAGTGAAGTACTGGAAAAGGGTATGCTATCGTTAATATGTTCTGCCTTTTTTAAATATTCCAGGGCAGTTTTATAGTTTTTACGATCGAGGTATGCCCAGGAAATACTATAGTTTGCCTCCATTTCGCCATAC
The DNA here is from genome assembly GCA_965652975.1 of uncultured Chitinophagaceae bacterium. Lineage (GTDB taxonomy): Bacteria > Bacteroidota > Bacteroidia > Chitinophagales > Chitinophagaceae > CADEDV01. The sequence continues at coordinate 58,259 of CBFGYO010000001.1, forward strand.
TTGTCGCGTACTCCCTCAGAAATATTAAGGGCGTCGAGAAAATACTTCATAGCATTGTCATACTTTCCATTTCTTAATTCAACAACCCCAATACGAATCGATGCTGAAGCAATATTTTTTGGAGAGTTGTTGTTCTTAAAAATTTCAAGAGCTTGCTGATACTTCATTCTTGAACTATCAAACTCCCCCTGGTTATCATCGATCATTCCCATTTGTACTAGTATCAATGCAAGGAAAACACTATCTTTTTTCCTCCTGGCAAGCTCAATTCCCTGCTGAGCAAAGTAAATGGCAGAGTCTTGCTTGTAATACCTATAGTATTTGATCAACCGTTCGTAGTCTGCAATATTTGAGATTCTCTTTTGGTCAATTATTTGAGGAGATTTTATTGCTTTCTGTCCGAACACAAACGAGCATCCCATACTCAGAAAACAGCCTAAAATAATTTGATGTGTTATTTTCATAACGCGTTTTTTATCCGAATCAAGTAAAAAGTAAGAAACCCAGGATTTTATGCCATTTCCAAAAGCTGCAATCTGTTGTATATTTCAATTTACCCGTGGTACGAAATAACCGTCACCTGTACATCTTGTTCTTTTTAATTCCCAACTTCTTGATCTTTGAGTTTAGGGTAGATACGCGAAGACGTAGAATATCGGCAGCGCCCGCGGGTCCATAAATTTTTCCGTTACATTTATTTAAGACCCTGATAATATGATCCCGTTCGTTTTCTTCATGCGACTTTAAATACTCATCTTCTAATGCTTTCCTCAACTCCTGTTTGTTGTGTAAGGGCAGATGAACATCTTTAATTGTTTTAGTAGTGGTGGTGAGTAAAGTTCTTTCCATTAGGTGTTCGAGTTCCCGTACATTGCCCGGCCATTCATATGCTATCAATTGCTTCATGACCTTTTTTGAGACTACTTTGACAGGCTTACCGGTATTTTTTGAATACTTATTAATGAAGTGTGATATAAGTAACGGAATATCTTTTTTTCTTTCTCTCAGTGCGGGCATTACAATGGGAAATACATTGAGCCGGTAAAATAAATCACGACGAAAGTTGCCTTCATCTACTTCTTTTTGAAGATCCCGGTTAGTAGCTGCAATTATCCGGACATCAATTCTGATAGTTGATTTTCCACCAACTCGTTCGATTTCCCTTTCCTGTATTGCTCTTAATAATTTCACCTGGAGTTCTGGAGGCATTTCTCCAATTTCGTCTAAAAATAGTGTACCATGATTTGCCAGTTCGAATTTCCCAATTCGCCTTTCCGTAGCTCCTGTAAAACTGCCCCTTTCATGCCCGAATAATTCGCTTTCTATCAGGTTGGCAGGCATTGCGGCACAATTGACTTTTACCATCAACTTTTCTCGCCTGGGTGATGAATTGTGTATAGCGCGGGCTACGAGTTCTTTTCCAGTTCCCGTTTCTCCCAGGATCAATACAGTGCTATCTGTAAATGAAACCTGTGAAAGCTGATGAAATACTTTTTGTATTTCAGGGCCATTCCCAATAATATCACTATATGAATATCCGCTGCTTACTTCTTCCTGCAAATATTGTTTTTCTTCTTCAAGTTGTTCTTTATAATTCCTGATTTCTTCCAATTGCTTTGAGATTTTCTCATTCGCAAGTATGTTTGAAAGTGCAATTGATATTTGAGAACACACACCTTTAAGAAGGTTATTTCTCAGGGCGCTTACAAAATCCGGGTCAATATGAAAGAATAAAACACCGAGATTAGTTTCACCTACACGAAGTGGTACACCAATGATCAGGGGAATCCCCATTTTCTTCCAAAAAGTTACATAGGCGGGTGTGCCGGATCCTGATGGCAAATCGTCAACATATAGAGAAACGGGTTCGTCTGAATTTAATACAGTATCAAATAATCCATCCGTGATGTCAAATTTCTGGGACACAATTTCCTGGAAGTCCGGGTGATTGCAAATGTTATCTTCCAAATCAAATAAATATGGACTATGCGTTTGCCTATCATCATTTACTAAACCAATAGCAAATCCTGTCATGGCAAATAGCTCTTTAAGATTGCAACTTACAACCCTGAAAAGATCATCCTTATTCCTTACAGCGGCTATTTCATTACTTAAAGTAAGTAATATCGATTTTTCATTTTCCCTTACCGAGATCTCGTCGTTTGCTAAAAGATTTGCAACTACGGTACCCAACTGGTTTCCGATACCCTGCACCAGGCTGAGCTGGAGTTCAGTGAAAGAAAGTCTCCTGCCTGAAAATAAAAACAATGCACCTATTTCCCTATTTCTGTCACGAAGTGATATGCCGACCATTTCAACGGTTCCGTTTTCATAGAGGAATTTTATATAGGATAATGGGTTATCACGATTTACCAATTCCTGTAAATCAAATACAACAGGTTTCTCCGAATGAAGTGCTACCTCAAAAACGCCATCAGGGAAATTGTGATGGGCATCACGCATTTGGGCATAGCCTGGATGATTAGCGCGACTGGACTCCTCGTTTACTAAGAATGCGCTAAAAGTTTGATTGTTCCTGTCGACTTTCGCAATAGTTACATCACTATAAAATGAGAGTTCTTCAAATTGTTTTTTTAACAGTGGCAGGAGTTCTATTTTATTTCGGATTGAATTAAGTTCCTTGCTAACTGATAATAAAATATCTTTTTCTTTTTCCCTTGTTTTTATCTCTTCATTTGCCAGGATATTGATGATGAGAACAGAAACCTGGTCTGCAATTTTTTCTATGAGCGACATGTGATGTGCAGTAAACGCATTCTTCTGCTGCGACCACAATGTCAGTATTCCTATTAACTCGCCACCATGATATAACGATTTGGAAAGACTTTCAGCTATCCCGGCCGCTCTTGATATTTTAATGTAACCTGGCGCCATTGACCAATTGCAGATTTCCTCTATATCGAAAACAATTGGTTTTTTCGCATTGAGTATTGTATCAATAAAACCGTCGTGAATGGGAAAATTCGAGTTCATCCAATTTTCATAACCAGGGTAATCTATTCGATTTTTACCGGCTACTCTTAAGAAAGGATTTAGTGTATCGTTTTTTTTATCGAGAACACAAATAAATATGTCTTCCGTATTGAAGAGCTTTTTTAATTTGGGATGGATCTTTTTGAGTATCTCTTTCTTGTCGCGTATTGAAGCAATATCATTATTTAAAGAAAGCAATGTCTCTTTTTCAGACAACTCTTTTTTTAAGGCATCTATCAATTCATCCCTTTGAGTTGTACTTTCTAAAGTATCTGACACACCCGTCTTTATCGGCTTTGGCATATTTTAAAGGTAGATAATAATAATGTTGAAATGACATAACAAGCTTCGTCAATTAGCGAAATATCGCAAATAATATTGCGATGAACTACAACTAAAGCCCTTATTATCAATGAATTATAATTGTGGCATGGCGCTTGGCTTATTACTATCACGAAAACCAACTACTCAACCTTATATCTTAACCATGAATAGTGCTTATAGTTACAAAATATTGGATACTGATTCAGGTCTCAATAGTTACCAGATAAGTGAAGAGAACAATGAACTGAGTAAGCGATTTGAAATTCATGCGCTGGAATGGATGGAAACGCAGCTTTCATTAAGTTCCGGGCCGGAAAAATTAAGCCGGTTTGAAATATTTTGGATAAAAAAGGGTAAAGGAATTCTTTGCGTAGATGAACAGAGTTTTGAGGTATCAGATAACAATATTTATTGCCTTGCTCCCGGTTCTATCCGAAAATATGATTTTGAAACCAGTATTGAAGGCTATTATATTTCTTTTGCTCCAGAATTCGTTTGGCTTTCTGAAGGCTATGCAAGTCATTCATCGTGGCTTGTGCGGTATGACGATAGCTTCAAAGCCGCAGCAATCAAAATCGATACTGAAACAGATCATGAACTGGAAGTAGTGGTGAGGAAAATGAAATGGGAGTTCAGTAATTATTTTAACCGGAGGCTGGAACTTCTTAAAGGGCTCCTCAATATTTTCTTAATATATTTTTCAAGAAATCTTAAGGAATCAGTTCGCGACCTAAATCAAAACAAGGAATCTGAACTTGTCAAGAATTTTATGGGTCTGCTCAAGAAAAATTTCATAAATCAAAAGATGGTTAGTGATTATGCGCGCTTGCTTTATGTAACCCCAAATTATTTGAACCGTACAGTTAAAAAAGTTACTGGATTTACTGCAAGCCATCATATACAACAACAAATCATTCTTGAAGCGAAGAGAAAAGCAATTTATTCATCCATAAGCATGAAAGAGATTGCATATCAACTTGGGTTCGACAACCTTGCCCATTTCAGCAAGTTCTTTAAAAATAATTGTGGAGTGAACTTTACGGATTATAAAAAACAGGCACTCCGGGCTGAGTAACATAAAGATTATTGCTTTCAGTTTATTGCGTGTAGTGTTAGCGGTCTTTGCGCGCAATATTCATTCCTATTACATTTTGTATATCGGGATCGGACTGCAGGTTGTTCATCTGTCTACCAATTGTACGAGCGCGTACCGACACATATGGCGAGAGCGGCTTTACTTTAAATCGCCTCGGATTGGGGAGGCAGGCCGCAATCATCGCAGCTTCCTGCCGCGAAAGGTTGGCTGCAGGCTTGTTGAAATATTTATTAGCCGCCATTTCAATTCCAAATATCCCTTCACCCATTTCCGCTACGTTGAGATACACTTCAAGGATTCGCCTTTTTCCCCAGATCTTTTCAATCATGAACGTAAAATATGCTTCGAGACCTTTTCGAATAAAACTTTTACCCTGCCATAAGAATACGTTCTTCGCTACCTGCTGACTTATCGTGCTGGCCCCACGTATGCGCCCGGGCTTTCGTTTGTTATACACCATCGCCTTCTTTATACTTCGCCAGTCAAAACCACTATGATCGGGAAACAACTGGTCTTCGGAAGCAATCACTGCGAGTTTGGCGTTTGTAGCCATCTCATCCTCATCTACATAATCTCTTTTAAGTCCACGACCACTTAACCAACTCACCAACTGCGTGATGGTAACGGGCGGGTCGATCCATTTAAGCAGGATAATATATACAAACTGGAGAATGAACAACCAGAGCAAAATGCGTTTGGTCCATTTCCACAAAGAAGCCATGAATCCTTTTTTCTTCATGCAGGCAATCCATTTTTATAAAACACAAG
>CBFGYO010000002.1:0-61543 GCA_965652975.1 uncultured Chitinophagaceae bacterium
TTATCTAAACTTAAATCATATTATGAAACACCTTCTGCACATCCTCATCCTGCTCTAATTTTTCAATAAGCTTACTCACATCCTCGGCCTGGGCATCGGAGAGGGGTACGGTAGTAGATGGGATCCATTCTACTTCCGCGGAGAGGGGAGTAATATTTTTTTCTTCAAGTGCTTTTTGCATATTGCCAAAGTCGGTAAATCCCACGCGCACTACCAGGACGTCCTCGCCATTTTCACCGGTGCTTTCGCCGAGTTCTTCAAGGCCAAAGTCGATTAGTTCCAGTTCGAGATCTTCTGCATTCAGACCTTCAGGTTTGAGTTTGAATACACCCATTTTTTTAAACTGGAAAGATACACTGCCGCTATTGCCGAGTGTGCCGCCTCCTTTGTTGAAAAGTGCTTTTACGTTTGCCACTGTACGTACATGATTGTCGGTTGCCGTTTCTACCAGCACCGCTACACCATGTGGTCCATAACCTTCGTACAGGATCTCATCATAATTGCTCATTTCCTTACCCTGCGCGCGTTTGATGGCTGCTTCTACGCGGTCTTTCGGCATGCCGACGCTGCGGGCGTTTTGAAAACAGCGGCGAAGGGCTGCATTGGTGTTAGGGTCTGGACCACCCGCCTTTACGGCAATGATGATTTCCTTTCCAATTCGGGTAAACTGCTTTGCCATCCGGTCCCAGCGGGCAAACATGGAGGCTTTACGTACTTCAAATATTCTTCCCATGACGTTTAATGTGAATCCCGATAATTATCGGGAGTGAAAAATCTGGAAATATGATATGGTCACTTTCCGGGAGTGCAAATTTAAGGGAATGCAGGTACGTGGGGAATGGGGTCATACGAAAAATGAAGAGCGAGAAACGGAGCGATAGCGCCCCGATAGCTATCGGGGTCGCTCTCGCTCCGTTTCTCGCTCTTTATTCCGCTCTCGCTCTACTTCAATTATGGGTTAAGCGGGTTAAGCGGGTCAACCGGGTCCTTAGGTTTCACGGCAAGACCTTGTTGTAATTTGCTGTGTTGACGGCTATATCCAAAATAAATAACAAAGCCAATAGCCAGCCATCCCAGGAGCCTTAGCCAGTTGGTCCACCCCAATCCGAAGATCATGGCACCACAAACTATTATACCGAGCGTGGATACCACCGGCACCAACGGTGTTTTAAACGCTCTGGGGATTTCCGGGTGTTTTACACGCATGATCCAAACACCGGCACATACGAGCATGAATGCAAACAGGGTTCCGATACTGGTCATTTCGCCCACTACATCACCTGGAACAAAAGCAGCAAATACGCCACAGATAATTAAGATGATCCAGTTTGCTTTATAAGGAGTTCTGTATTTAGGATGTACATCTGAAAATACTTTTGGCAATAAACCATCACGGCTCATGGAATAGAACACGCGTGACTGGCCAAGAAGCATCACCAGGATAACTGATGAAAAGCCTGCAAGGATAGCGATAGTGATCAAATCGGATAGCCACCCAAATGTCGGTTTCCATACTCCATTGATCGTTTGTCCATCCATATGGTCAATAGCATAGGCTACTGATGCCTCACGACCATGGGTGCGAAAATCTTCCGTACTGGCCACTCCGGTAAGCACATAAGAGAATAGGATATATAAAACGGTACATACGGCAAGCGAACCAAGAATACCAATAGGCATATCTTTTTTCGGATTCTTGGCTTCCTGCGCCGCAGTAGATACGGCGTCGAAACCAATAAACGCGAAGAACACTACTCCGGCCGCACCTAAAATTCCCATTAAACCACCAAAACTGGTAGTAATGCCGGCTGAATTGGTATAGGTAGTCGGATCAGGAATGAATGGGGTATGATTTTCAGGTCGGATATAACTCCAGCCCAGTGCGATAAATATAAGTACGATAGCTACTTTGATGATAACGATCACGCTATTGAGTGCGGCAGAACCTTTGGTACCTCTTATTAAGACAAGCGTAAGAAGGAAAACAATAAATAATGCCGGGATATTCATGATGCCCGATGCAACGACGTTGCCGGCGGCGTCGTGTAAATTTTCAAACGGCGAGTGGCTCCATTCATAGGGAATATTTAGTCCGAATATATGCAGCAGCCTGTTGAAATATTCACTCCAGGCGATGCCTACAGTGGCAGCACCTACACCATATTCAAGTATGAGGTCCCATCCGATGATCCAGGCAATGAATTCACCCATAGTGGCATAGCTATATGTATAGGCACTACCAGCTACAGGGATCATTGATGCAAATTCAGCATAACAAAGTCCAGCGAAAGCACAGCCAATTGCTGCAATGATAAAACCAATGGTTACAGAAGGCCCGGCATGCTGCGCAGCGGCTGCAGCCGTTCTTACAAATAAACCGGCTCCAATAATGGCACCGATGCCTAATGCAATCAGGTTGCCGGCGCTAAGTGTGCGCTTCAGACCCTTTTCGGTGTCAGAAGCTTCATTGAGCAGCACCGACATGGGTTTTTTGACAAATAAACTCATAAACGGGATTGATTGTGGTTTAGAATTGAGTATCCATATGATATGAAGTCGGAAAAATAGTGATTTCTGCCAAATGGAAGGAAAAAGATTTACTAATGGATATCCACCTTTTTCGACATTCAATACACACAGGAACTTGATTTTCTATCCTGTAATTAATCACCGACCAGCTACCCTAATCCGGGGGAGTAAACCCCTTCATTTGTTTTTATTAGCGAGAAACCTTTAGTTTTGAGACTTTAGTCTAACGTATTATGAATAAACGCCAAGCCGGACTGCTTGCCTTACTGCTGTTCACCATCGTTGCAATTTTACATTTAATAGATAGGAATGGATGGGTATCGATCCATCCTGATGTTTTAATGGCATCACGATGGATCTTTATTGCCAGTCTTGTGCTGTTCGCGATTTATAAGAAATCGTTGACTACGTGGATATTGGTGTCAATGGCTATTGGTGTGGAGATTGGCCTCGATTTCCGGGAGTTTTCACAGAACTTACGCTTCCTTAGTGCTATTTTCCTGCGACTTGTGAAGACGATTGTTGCACCATTGCTTTTTGCAACATTGGTAGTGGGGATTGCCAGTCATTCCAATCTCAAACAGGTAGGCCGGATGGGCTGGAAATCGCTTTTATATTTTGAAGTCGTTACGACAATAGCCCTGGTAATCGGACTTCTCTTTATAAACCTTACTAATGCCGGCAGGGGAATTGAAATACCGGAGACATTATTAAAAGAACTTCCTCCTGTAAAGGATAAGACCTGGGCAGATCATATTATCGATATTTTCCCGGAAAATATCATCAAGTCTATCTATGAAGGAAACGTTCTCCCGATCGTTGTATTCAGTGTGATTTTTGGAATAGCACTCGCTTTACTTAATGAACGTAAGAAAAAGCCAATGCTGGATTTTGCCGAGAGCCTGGCGGAAACAATGTTCAGGTTCACCAACATCATCATGTATTTTGCTCCATTCGGTGTAGGTGCAGCAATAGCCGTTACTGTCGGTCATTTGGGTATAGAGATCCTGGAAAATCTTTTTTTGCTTTTGATTACCCTATATATTGCCCTCATAGTATTTATATTGGTGGTGCTTTTGCCAATCGCCTTGTTTATTGCAAAAATCCCATTGCGCAAGTTTATCCAGGCCATCCGGGAACCAGTTTCCATTGCATTTGCAACTACCAGTTCTGACTCCGCACTGCCCAAGGCCCTGGAGAATATGGAAAAGTTTGGCGTGCCGCGCAAGATCGTTTCCTTTGTTATACCCACGGGCTACACGTTCAACCTGGATGGTACTACGCTTTACCTATCTCTGGCTTCCGTATTTGTGGCACAGGCAGCCGGTATAGAGCTTAGCTTTGGCGAACAGTTACTTATTGGTTTGTCATTAATGCTTACAAGCAAAGGAGTAGCCGCAGTGCCACGTGCATCGCTGGTAATATTAATTGCCACGGCAAGTACATTCGGATTCCCGTTGTGGCCGATCATGGCCATTTATGGTATTGACGAACTGATGGACATGGCCCGTACTTCTGTAAATGTAATAGGCAATACCCTCGCCAGTTGCGTTATAGCGCGGTGGGAAGGTGAATTTGACGATCAGAAAGCACTGGCTTTTGATGAAAAAAAAGCTGACGCAGTTATTGGCTGATCAAAATGATTTTATAAATTAATTTATACAACGGCAATTCAAAGAAGCACTTTAAAGCTTGTCGATAAAAATTGAAGAACAATGGACATTTATTTATTGGATAGTGGCGGCTTTATACAGCGTTTCATAGAATGGATTATCGAGTATGGCGGGCTGTATATTCTTTTACTGGTAGTATTTGCCGAAACAGGTTTATTCATCGGCTTCTTTTTTCCCGGCGATTCCCTATTATTTGCTGCAGGTATTTTTTTGAATAACCTCGCACGCGAATTGTTCAATTTGGGTGAAACGGATCCTGTGCAGACATACCAGTGGGTAGCGATAGTTATCATGGTCATCATTGCTTCCATTCTCGGCAATTTGGTAGGATACTGGTTTGGGCGGAAAACCGGTCCATTGCTGTATGAACGAAGGGAAACCTGGCTATTCAAACGCAAACACCTGGTAAGGGCAACCGATTTTTATCATAAGTATGGTAAGGCAACTATATTCCTTGCCAAGTTTCTTCCGATCATTCGCACATTTGCACCAATTGTAGCAGGCGTTGTAAAAATGCATCGTCCTACTTTCGTATTTTATAATATTGCCGGAAGCATTTTTTGGGTTTGCTCCATGATGCTTGGTGGTTATTTTCTTAACTCATGGGTTAAAAATAAATTTGGCTTCAGCCTGGAAGACTATATCGAGCCAATAACAATTGGTATCATACTCGTGACAACACTGCCGGTTTTATATAAGCTATTCTTCGCAAAAAAACCAGTTTTGCCGCCCGACGAGCTTACGGGCACCAAACCTTCCTGAGTATGAATAATAAACACTACGGTATCTTTTCGTTGCCGGTTATCGTGGGCGCATTGGGTTACTTTGTCGATATCTATGACCTTCTACTTTTTACATTGGTAGGAGAGAAAAGCCTTATTGATCTTGGTGTGTCGGGCGACGCGGTGAATGCTTATAAGCTTAGCGTACTCAATTACCAAATGTTTGGACTACTGCTGGGTGGCATTCTCTGGGGTGTGCTCGGCGATAAGATTGGCCGGATGAAAGTATTGTTTGGTTCAATCCTGATTTATTCGCTGGGAAATATTGCTAATGGATTTGTTCAGAATGTAGAACAATATAACTGGCTGCGATTTGGAGCAGGCATCGGCCTGGCAGGCGAACTGGGCGCAGGCATTACATTGGTAAGTGAACTTTTATCAAAGGAAAAAAGAGGTATCGGTACTTCGCTGGTCGCCGGTATTGGGTTGACGGGTTGCGTAGTGGCTTACTTCATTTCCAGGGAAATTAGCTGGCGTAATTGTTACTTCCTGGGTGGGGCATTGGGACTTGCACTGCTTTTCCTGCGGGTAGGTGTGTTGGAAAGTGGTATGTTTAAAAGCATTAAGGACAGGAAGATCTCCCGCGGTAATTTTTTTATGTTTTTTTCGAATGCTACGCGTTTCAAAACTTATTTACTGTGTATACTTATTGGACTTCCCACCTGGTTTGTAATCGGCATACTTGTAAACCTCAGTAACAAATTCGCAGCGGAAATGAATGTTACCGGTGCAGTAGAGTCTGGCCGTGCCGTGATGCTGGCTTATGTGGGTATTGCTTTGGGCGATATCGCAATCGGCCTGCTGAGTCAATGGCTGAAGAGCCGAAAGAAAGCATTATTTATCTTTTATGGTCTCACGATCCTTTCGCTGATTGTGTTCTTTAATTTACAGGAAGGAACAGCTTCGCAAGTATACCTGGTATGTTTTGCCCTGGGATTTAGCACTGGTTTTTGGGCAATATTCGTGACCATCGCGGCAGAAAGTTTTGGTACCAATCTTCGTGCTACTGCAGCCACTACCATTCCTAACATGGTACGTGGTGCGCTCCCGCTTATTACCATCCTGTTCAAAGCATTTCAGCCACAGTATACATTTATGCAGGCTGCAATATACACGGGTGCTATAGTGATGTTCATTTCAATCATAGCAGCAATTTTTATAAAAGAAACATTTGGAAGAGACCTGGATTACCTTGAATCAGAAGCCGTGCTTCCTTAGGTATTACACTTTTCTATTAAGGTTTTGGACGCAAAGAGCGCAATGAAGCGCTAAGCTCGCGAAGATCAGGCTTATGAGGCATTCCTCTTCTTTGTGATCTTTGCGTCCTAAATTACTTTCGCTTATACTTGCACTATGAAATTCCTCATCGTACGTTTTTCATCCATAGGGGATATCGTATTGACAACTCCCGTAATACGCTGTTTAAAAAAACAGGTGCCCGATGCCGAAATACATTTTCTCGTGAAAGAAGCTTTTCGGGATGTAGTGGAACATAATCCTTATATCGACAAACTACATATACTTGCGCATAGTTGGGAATTGATGATTGAAGAACTGAAGCTGGAAAACTACGATTACATTATCGACCTGCATAACAATGTAAAGACGTTGCGACTGAAGAATGAATTGAAAGTAAAATCATATTCATTTTATAAACTTAATATCCAGAAATACATTTTTACTGCGCTGAAAGTAAACCTCCTGCCCAAAGTGCATATAGTTGACCGGTATTTAAAAACTGTCGCCTCTTTTGGAGTAAAAAATGATGGGGAAGGCCTGGATTATTTTATTTCCTCTAAGGAGGAAACAAAGCGAGATGATATTCCGGCCTCACATTATGCGGGATATATTGCCTGTGTTATAGGGGCGGCACACGGCACCAAGCGGTGGCCTGTTCATAAATGGAAAGAATTTTGCAAAGCAATGGATCATCCGCTGATATTACTGGGCGGTAAAAATGATGCCGATGCGGCGCGAGAGATAGCCGCCGTGGATGATGTAAAAGTGTATAATGCCTGCGGCAAATTTAGTATCAATGAAAGTGCTGACCTGGTGGGAAAATCTAAACTGGTAATTAGTAATGATACCGGGCTGATGCATATTGCTGCAGCCTACAAGAAACCGGTAATCTCGTTATGGGGTAATACGGTGCCTTCCTTTGGTATGTATCCTTATTATGGCGAGCGCTTCCTGGTCGGAAGGCAAAAGAAGATATTCGACATCATACAGGTAAATAAACTCTGGTGCCGCCCCTGTTCCAAAATAGGGTATGAAAAATGTCCGCTCGGACACTTTAAGTGCATGGAAAAAATAGAGGTGCAAACGGTGTTAAATGCGGCTAATGGATTTCTCTGAGAAATTTGCAGATGCTGCAATCCTCCGAGGCGCCAATAGCCGCCCGGTTAGCAAACCGATTCCGTAAATTTTCTTTACTTTCCTGAGGTAAGAGCAACGATTACTACTACTGCAAGGAAAATGGCAGTAAGAAGCAAATTGCCTTGCACCTTAGGATTGTGAAGCATAGCGTTGAGTTTTTTCATATGCCTGATTTTTTGAGTTTTCAAAATTGTGAACCAGGTTTTCCAGGGCAGATTTTAACAGCGGAATATCAAAGGATGGGGACGGACTAAAAGAAGATGCTCAAAATTAAAATCAATTTTTTTTAAATCCAATACCCCCGTTTGTTTTTTGATAACAATGTGGATAGTGGCGCAAAGAAAACGTATTAGCCGGGATATCCAACTAAATAACAGACAATTCTTTGCATCTTCTTAATAAAACTCACTTTACAAAAAAGTCGTGATTTTCTGCCACCAGGGCGCTGGCTTTGGATAAAACAGCGGATACGCTGTATATGCCTGAATTTCAGCGAGAATTTCGGCTTCCACGGTTTCTTTGTCCGCTTCATCCAGTTGTACATTTTCATTGTCCGTACAGGACAGCCAGGTTTGAATTTGCCTGGTTTCTGCCGGCATGGCTGCCCCGGTAAGGTAGCGGCCGGTCTTCTTTTTTAATACTTCAGGTGTCATTGTCATTCAGTTTATCAGTAAAGGAATAGATTACCAGAAATTAAGGATGTGTTGGAACGCATGCCGGATGCCCTTGAGCTTTACCGGGATATTCCACCAGTTTTTTTCATAGTCTTCTTTACTAATAACGGAAGAATGATAATTGGATCGGGAGTTTGGTAGCGATTGCACCGGTTGCCTGGCCTGCTTAAGTTGCATAACCGCAAAACCGGGTATTATCTGTTTTTCGATACGCTTTGCTTCACTATCATCGAGTAATTTTTCGTCAACAACTTTTACAACTGCTTTTCTTACTTCGGTATATAAATGCAGCGACACCGAAAAGTCAACCGGCAGGGTATACCGTTGCTCCCACATAGCGATAAAGATATCTCTCACTATCCGGCGCGCATCTTCAGGGGAGTGAAGTTTGTTGACGCAATACGTGTAAAGCGAATAACAATAGCGACGATAAATTTCTTCGAAGGCGCTGGTGTCATCCAGCAGTAGTTGATCGACAAGTGTTTTTTCGGACGTAAAATTCCTGCTCATGGAGATAAGATTTAATGAGTTAACAATCCGGATACTGGATTGATTAATCGCAGGAATTGGGGTACGAATCCAAATGCAAAGTATAAAGAAATATGGACCTTTAAAAGCCCTCGAGCGCTGCACGCATAGGAAAATTACGTGTGCATTTTACAAAAGTTTGATAGTAAATGAGTAAGATTTTTATTATTTACAAAAATGTTTTCCTCAGTAATTATACGAGTCAGCCAAAACAGAGATGCATCGGAGGGAGAGATAAAAGATAAAAGTTCATTAAGGTCAGTGTCTCCAACCATAATGAACTTTTATCTTTTAGCTTTTATCTTTTATCTCTTCATAGTTGCGTTGAAATAATACGGGAAAATGTTTTTTTATCTTATCCTGCTTACTGGCACCGATGTCTTCAAACCGCTTTTTGTATTTGTGTAAGGAAAGTACCGTGAGTGTTTTTTCCTGTCCCGTTTTGATAGCAAACAAAACTTCATTTCTTACTTCTTCGGTTACACCTTCATCAAAATGAAGACTGATGCTGCTTACCATTTTTCCATTGCTCATATAACTTCGCCAGAGCCGTTGTTGTACTTCCTTCGCCAGGTCGGCACCTTGCAACATTATGCGATCAATTGTAACCTGGCCTTTTGCATCCGCATGAATGCTCACAATTTTTTGTGCATGTAATGCTCCGGCGGAAAAAAAACTAATACTGACGGTGGCCAGTATTAGAACCATTAGTGAACGGGGCATGGAAATAAATTTGAATAAAAAGATACTAAAACTAATCTCACCAACAGCGTCATTCACTAAGTTCCAGCCAGCGCAGCTCTTTTTCATCCAGCATCCGGCTTACCTCGCCAATGCGATGGGAAAGTTGTTGCAACTCTTCAAACGGGGTGGTGCCACTGTTTAACTTTTGGGTTACCTGTTCCTTTTCCCTGGTCAGTTGTGCAATTTCTTTTTCCAGGGTTTCAAATTCCCGTTTCTCCTTGTAAGAAAGCTGCTTTTTCTGCACCGTTGGTGCTATTACCGGAATTGCACCCGTGGTCCCAACAGGAGTGGGAGTTTTCTGTTTGGTATCAGGGGTATCTTTTACTTCCATGCGGTATTGCGAGTAATTTCCGGGAAAGTCGCGGATAATACCATCACCTTCGAAAACGAATAAATGATCTACAAGACGGTCCATAAAATACCTGTCGTGCGATACTATGACGATGCAGCCGGGAAATTCCATCAGGAAATTCTCGAGCACACCAAGGGTGGGTAGGTCGAGGTCGTTGGTAGGTTCGTCAAGCACCAGGAAATTAGGGTTGCGAAAAAGGATTGACAAAAGGTGGAGCCTTCGTTTTTCGCCACCACTCAGGCTGCTTATATAAGTATATTGTTTGTCGGGATCGAAGAGAAATAACTGAAGAAATTGCGCGGCGCTTAAGGACCCGCCACTTGCCAGCGGGAAGCTTTCAGCGATGTTTTTTACAAATTCTATAACCCGCATATCCTCCTTTACCACAAGACCCTGCTGCGAATAATTTCCAAAAACAACCGTGTCTCCGATATTCACCTTTCCACTATCGGGATTTTCAATTCCCTGGATGATATTGATAAAAGTAGATTTGCCGACGCCATTTTTACCTACTACACCAATACGTTCGCCCTTCTTAAAGGTGTAATCGAAACCTTTCAACAACACTTTATCCCCATAGCTTTTGTACAATTTTTTCAATTCAATGACTTTTCCCCCGAGGCGGCTCATTTTCATGGCCAGTTGCATATTTTCTTCTTCCAGCTTTTGCTTGGCTCTTTTTTCTACTTCGTAAAAATTATCCTGGCGACTCTTGCTCTTGGTGGTGCGGGCCTTCGGTTGTTTGCGCATCCATTCAAGCTCTTTGCGATAAGTATTTCGTGCTTTATCAATGCTTGCCTGGTCGTTTTCAATGCGGGCAGCTTTCTTTTCCAGGTAATTCTCGTAATCACCTTTGTATACGTACAAATTACTACCATCCAGTTCCCATATTTCTTCACACACCGCGTCCAGGAAGTAACGGTCATGCGTTACCAGCAGCAGGGTCACATTTTCTTTGGCCACATAATGCTCCAGCCATTCTACCATCTCCACATCAAGATGGTTGGTAGGCTCGTCCATGATCAGCATTACATGTTTGTGTTCAAACCCGATATCGATTAAGGTTTTTGCGAGCGCTACTCTTTTGCGCTGGCCACCACTCAACGTATTTACGGGCTGATTGAGTTGCCGGATATTGAGTTTACCCAACACCTGTTTTACTTTGGCATCAAAATCCCATGCACCCAGCTCATCCATTTTGATGATGGCGGCATTCAGTTTTACAGGGTCCGCGTCATCACCAAGTGCTTCGAATTCCCTGATTGCGTTCATTATTGGATGGTCATGGAAAAAAATATTATCCAGTACGGAACGATCTTCCATGAAAGCGGGTTCCTGCTCAAATAAAACCGTGTCTACATCCTTGTTGATCCACAATTTCCCTTCATCCTGTACTTCTTTTCCCGCGAGGATGCGCAATAGGGTTGATTTTCCGGTACCATTACGCGCTACGAGTGCTATTTTATCGCCTTCTTCAATGTGAAATGAGATATCAGAAAATAACGGTTTGATGCCATAACTCTTAGTGAGCTCTTCCGCAGAAATATAATGCATGCGGCAAAGATAATTTATCGCTACCATAGGTGGTCGCTAACATTTCTGCATTATCCTGAATGATTGATGATTATATGTTTAATAATTTATGTCGCGCGATGCATCGCATGTTTGACAAAACTGTTTGTGGCACAGTTTTTTTATAGATTATAAAAACGTTTTATGGCAACGAATATCATTGAGAGCATCCAGATGAACCTGGGATATACTCACTTGCAAAAAGTTGACCCTAATATCCAGGAAACAAAACATCATCATGACCAGGCTTCTATCGAAAAGCTCGGACAGGCTGCCATACCTGCAGTACTGGCAGCGCTTTATAAATTTACACGCACCGACGCAGGCTGCCGGCAATTGTTATCGGGCCAGCAGGGCGGCGATTGGTTAGCGGTGATCTGCGCAGGTAAAGAAAAAGATGCAGTGGAAAAAGTAGCCCATTATGCAATTGTTACAGAAAACCAGGCGAGAAGTCATATGGAGAATATTGCTGAAGAAGCTGTGAAGATTGTTAGGGAAGCTGCTGGTACACCTGCTACACCGGAAAAGATTAAAACGTACATGAATAGTCAGCGCCATAATATCCTGGTGTATTTGCCGGCTGCCTTATACATGGGTGATGTTTTGAATGATGAAGGGCTCGACGACAAAACGAATAAGATGGAAGGTCCGGTGTCCAACCTGATGCATAAGATTGAAAACAAATTTTCAGATGGCGACCGGAAAAAGGGATTGTTTTAACCGCTCACCAATGCCATTACCACGCACAGGAGTATAACTATTAATAGCAAAACGAATGGCCGGTAACGTTCCCACTTTTTTGCGCGGTGTATTCTTGCACGAAATAATTCTATTTGACTAATGAGTGCGGAGTCATTCGTTAGTTTCAACAATTTCCCCGTTATTATATTTACCTGTGCAGGTGGCAACAGCCGGCTGATCCGCATCGTAAACACGATGATTTCCCTATTGATGGCTTGGTCGCCAAATGTATTTAGTAGTTGAAGGTTTTCTTCAGAAAGAATGCTTTGCAAGTAATCATTTAGCCCAATTTTATCCATGCGATGTACATCAAGGTGCGATACGTACTTCTCCAGTTCGAGTATTTGTTTGAGTAGAGATACAGGTGTAACTACCTCCTGCGTTTTCTTTTTTCCAATGCTTTGATTGTACCATCGTTGCTGCAGGTATAATTCTTTTTTACCGGGATTTGATAAAATCTCGTAAGCTTCCTTGATAGCTGCAAATTGTGCTTCCGCATAAGGGTCGCCCGGGTTTTTATCAGGATGATAATGGTGTGCAAGCCTGCGATAAGCCTTCTTAATTTCAACGAGGGACGCCGATGGTTCGAGTTCGAGTATTTGATAATGATCGATATAATGCACTTAAATAAAGATAAAAACTAAAAGATAATAGATAAAAGTTGGGTCCTTTATATTAGTCGGCCACGGAACCTGGAGGTCCATATCCTTCGCCTGGCTCAGGATCGGATTTATTTTCAATTTGCCAGTATCCGGGAGTATCTTTTGTAAAATTCTTAAGTAGCATTACCCAAACAAAAGGGATCAGCCAAATCATTATCAAATGAAAGGCTTTTTGCCTTTGGGTAAACAGAATGCTTTTTTTAAAAGAAAAAGTAAAGTGTAAGGTATATACAATATGAAGTATTAAAAATACAATCAAAAACGCCCATCGTATAATCATTAACCTTTCCATTTTATCAGGGTAGTTTTTTACATCTTTTTTAATTCCAACAATAGAATATAGATAAAACGACATCACATTTGTCAGCTAAGATATTTTTTAAAAAAAGCAAGTGTGCGTTCCCAGGCAAGTTTAGCCGCTGCTTCATTGTAGCGCGTAGGAGCGGTATCGTTATGAAAGGCGTGGTTTACGCCGTCATACATGTATAGCTCGTAGGTAATATTATTTTGTTTTAATGCTTCTTCAAAAGCAGGTATTCCTTCATTTACACGTGTATCAAGGCCACCATAATGAAGTTGTACTGCAGCTCTTATTTTCGCTACATCGGCCGCTGCAGGCTGGCGTCCATAAAAAGCAACTGCGGCTTTTAATGTAGGTACATTTACTGCGAGTGTATTACTCATGGCACCTCCCCAGCAGAAACCTACACAACCTACTTTGCCATTATAATCCTTTCGCGAAGGGAGGTAATCAAATACTTTAATAAAGTTTTGCTGACTGTCTTCCTGTTTCAACTGCTGAAATTTTGCTCTTGCTTCATCTTCATTTGCGGGAGTACCGCCAAGTGGTGCTAATGCATTGGGTGCAATGGCGAGGTAACCTGCTTTTGCAGCTCTGCGCGTAACGTCTTCAATGTGTGCATTAAGACCCCGGTTCTCATGTATGACGATAACTGCCGGATATTTTTTCTCTTCTTTTGGTCTGGCTACATATGCCTTCATTTCGCCATTTACACCGGGATAGGAGATGGTTTCGATAAAAAGATCATCACCGCTGGTTTGGGCAGCATGCGCATAATTTACTTCCAGCATGGGTAGCAATGACATGGCTGCCGCTGTACCTCCGGCGAGTAATGCAAGCCTTCGCAAAAATTCATTCCGGGAAAGTGGTTTGTGTGTATACTCGTCGTAGAGGTTGATGATTTGCTGGTCCATAGCGTTTTTTTCAGGTTGCTAAAGTTACGACACCGTGAGAATACAAACTTCGAATATGGCCACGAGCAGCGAACCAATGCCAGGGTCCGAAGCTCGACGCTAGCAGCTCTTTAACAGGGATACAATGTTTTGCTAAAAGTCGGTTTCTAAGCAGTTTACGCAGTACGCATGGCATTAATTTAGCGTCATACAATCGGTAATAAATGAAGAAGACCTAAACAATTTTGTTAATGAAAGATTTATTACTTTAAATCAGTAGTCCATGAAACGAATCCTAAACATTGCCGCAATCACCGCCTTATTGGTGTTTTCGGCGTCTTTTCAAAACGCCGCTTCCGCGCAGGATGACGAGTATTATAATGATGATAATTATCAGAATTATGAGAATGACGGTGGCGGGGATGTTTCTTATCAAACTTTTTATGACGAGTTGAGCCCGCACGGCCGATGGATCGACAACCCGGAACATGGGTATGTATGGGTGCCAAATGCGGGTCGCGATTTCCGTCCCTACAGCACAAATGGTCATTGGGTATATACCAATAATTATGAGTGGATGTGGGTATCTGATTACAGTTGGGGTTGGGCTCCATTCCACTACGGGCGCTGGTACCATGATCCTTTTTATGGATGGGTATGGGTACCGGGTTATGAGTGGTCTCCAGCCTGGGTAGCATGGCGCAGTGGTGGCGACTATTATGGATGGGCGCCGATACGGCCGGGCATCAGCATCTCCATTAATTTTGGATTTGGCAGTTACAACCCTCCATACGACTACTGGTGCTTTGCTCCACGTCGCTACATCACATCACCACGCATTCACGACTATTATTATGACCGTAGTCGCAACGTAACGATCATCAACCAGACAACGATCATCAATAATTACAATTATGGTGGCCGGGTATGGAGAACTGGTCCTACCAGGATGGAAGTGGAAAGGTATGCCGGACGTATAACGCCTGTGCGATTCCGTGAAACTTCAAGACCGGGAAGAACACAATTTAGAAACAACGAGGTGTCTGTCTACAGGCCACGTGTACAGCAGGACAATACACGTCGTTTTGCTCCTCGCGCAGTAGAGCGCTACGACAGGCAGGCACGTACAAATGAAGTAGCTAACAATACCATCCGCAATGGCAGGAACGATAGAACTTTTGACACGAGAAATAGTAATGGTGGCACAGTTCGCGGTAATAGCAACAATGTGCGTCGTGAGAGAAATAATGATGCTCCAATAACGAGGCAGAATGATAATAACCTGCCGTCGCAACAGCAAAGACAGTTTGAAAGACGCAGCATCGATCGTACTTCCGAAGCACCTGCACGTGAGCAACGTCGCGAAATGAGAAATATGGAGCGACCACAGCAGGCGCCGCAACAACAGCAACGTAGTTTTGAACCGCGTGGCAATGGGCAAGGCCAGCAGCGTCGCGAAATGAGAACAATGGAAAGACCACCACAGGCTCCACAACAACAGCAACGTAGTTTCGAACCACGCAGCAACGGAAATGGACGGGAAGGACAACAGAGGAGAGAGGTAAGGACAATGGAAAGAAGTCAACCGTCACAACCCGTGCAACAGCGCCAGGTAGAGCGCGGTGGTGGAAATGAAAATCGTTCGCAAGGTAATGGTGGTGGAAATGGTAATGGAAGAGGTCGCGGAAGATCGTAATAAGTAAAGCAATGAAATATAATCAAGAGGGCTATACAAAGCCCTCTTTTTTTATATATGAAGGAATTGCCGTTAAATTAACTGATATATCGTGTTTTTGCTTGAAGCGCCTCTGTAAAACTACGACCGACAACCAATTATATGCGGGTAAAAATCCGGCTTGTGGTTAAATTTATTATTTTGGCTGAGTCCTGTTTAAAGCCCTAAGCCACTATCATGGAAATACTCCACAGGCTGCAGCATCTGCAGCAACGAACCATAAGGTCGTTTGATTTCTCAACCGGTCAGCTCTATAATGCCTGGCAGAATAAACTGTTGTATTTACAGCGTATACGGTCCATTGGCGCACACATTTCACTGGACGACTACGAACAAAGGAAACTGGGCATTTTCAATCAACTTAATTTTTTTCAACTTATTACCGGCATATTGATCCCTGTTGTCGGATTTTTTTCTTCGTCTACACTTCCAGGGTCCGCATGGGTGGTAGCGGCGTTACCCGCTATTATAAGCATAGTCGTATTGTGGCTCAACTCGCAATACCGGCACGAACTGGCGCTGCTGATCTACTTTGTTTTTTATCCTGTGTTTACCTGTATCATATATATGAACGGGATGAACCTGGGTCTTGAACTATTCTTTGTACTATATGGTATTCTTGCTGTTTTCTTTTTCCAGGATATCGGATACCTGCTTTTTGCAGCGGCCCTCAGTATGATGAGTTATTTTATTCTTTCCGTGGCGCTTAAAAACTACCAGTATCAACTGAAGTCCTTAAACATCATGGTGTACATGTTGTACCAGGGCGCCGGGATGTTGTATATTTTTTATGGTTTATACCTTATCAAGCGTGAGAACTACGTGTACCAGGCAAGTATCAATATGCAAAAAGCTGAACTCACCGGCCAGGCTAAATTGTTGCAGCAGCAGGCCAATGAACTCGCTGAGCTAAATGTATTGAACAATAAACTCTTTTCGATTATCTCGCACGACCTGAAAACACCTATGTATGCATTGAGGAATTTTTTCCAGAATGCAAAGGATATGAAGCTGTCGGCCCGCGAGGTAAAGAGTATGCTTCCCGACGTGATCAATGATCTCAATTATACAACCGGCCTGATGGATAACCTTCTGCACTGGGCCAAAAGCCAGATGCAGTCAAACGAAGTTCGTCCCCGAGAGCTGGATGTAAACGCACTCATTTACGAGGTAATCCAGGTATTGCGCCTGCAGGCGGAAGCAAAAGAAATTATTATCCAGCGAAAGACCGACCTGCCCGTATATGCATACGCAGATCGCGATATGATCAACCTGGTGATAAGAAATTTATTATCCAATGCCATAAAATTCACCAAACCAGGAGGCATTATTGTAATCGGTACACAGCAGTACGACTGCTTTGCTGAAGTGTATATACGCGATTCGGGTGTGGGTATCAGTACCGAACAGATGCAAAAAATAAACAGTAATAATTTCTATTCAACAAATGGAACTTCCAGCGAATCTGGAACGGGCCTGGGTTTGACCCTGTGTAAGGAATTTTTATTACGCAATGGGGGACGGATGATGATAGAAAGCGAGCCTGGCCATGGAAGTACTTTTTCGTTTACCCTACCACAACAGGAAAGATAAAAGTTAAAAGATAAAAGATAAAAGTTGGTATCCGATCGGTGTGTCCGCAGGAATACAACTTTTATCTTTTAACTTTTATCTTTCCTACTGTCTTGTGTTTATATCATCTTCCTTATCATCATTAAGACTAAAAGAATTATTTTCTTCGTCTTCTTCTCCTATTTCTTCATTGCCATCATCGTCCTCGCTGCCAGGTACATCCAGGTCGTCGCCGCTGATATCCGCATTTTCATTCAAAGGTTCACCGTCGTCATCTGTATCATCTACCAATGCTTTTTTCAGGGAAAGATCATCGGCGGTCCCCATTGAATTTTCGCTTTCTTCCAGTAGATCGCGTTCATCTTTGGTAACGTTGGAATTGAATTGTTCCACTGTGTCCTCATTGTCGTCAAGTATCCCTTTTCCTTCTTCATCTGCGGAAGAAATAGTTGTATCTGCCATTTCTCCTGGAGGTAATGGCCGCACATGTTCCTGCCCTGGTATGTCTTTTACATCGGGAAGGTCCAAGGTACCTTTGTCTGGTTGCATATGTTTTTTATCATCCGCTGAATCAGCGAGATCGGTTTTAACCTTTGTTTTATGTTTTGATGGAGATGCCATAACAAGAATGTTTAGATGAATTGAAATAATTTCTGATAAGCAAGTACGATCTGCCGTCAAGCATCTTATGCAGGGAAAGGAAAGGGGAATCTTCTCCACGTCTTTTGCCCGCAACAGCTTATAATCGTCCTTTCCCTACTTTCTCCTTGCTTTCATAGCAACGAAAATCACGAGGAAAACAACAAGGCCTATCAGTATAAATGCCCAAGCCATTCCCGCCTTAAAAATCGTTTCGATTGCTCCGCAGCCGCTTAATACAACTACAGCAAAGAGCAATGCGAAAAATACAGATGATGTCCTCATATTTTAGAATTTGTCTGCTTATAAATTTTCAAGGATTATACCAATTTTGAGCGGGGAATTACTTTCACGTCGCCGGTTGCGGCGGACGTTGCAATTAAATAAGTAAATGAGTATTTTATGAAGAAGGTTTAATCGCGGAATTCCTGGCTTATCATCAGACCATAAAAACCGCCATCGAGGATGCCAATTCCCAATCTGCCAAATTGCGGTTTCAGAATATTCGCGCGATGGCCGGGTGAATTCATTAAGTTGGTATGCGCGATTTCCAGTGTTTGAGCCAGTGCGAGGTTTTCACCTGCAGCCATAAACTTTACATTGGCTGCTTTCATCCTGTCGAATGGATCTTTACCATCGGGATTGTCGTGTGCAAAATAACCACGGGCAAACATATCCTGTGAATGCAATCTCCCAACGCGTGTCATTTCCGGATCATAAGCTACGGGTTTCAATCCGGCTTTGGCTCTTTCCTGGTTTACCATTGCCAGCATTTTCATTTCGAGATCAGGTCGCACCTCCGCGTTTGTGTATGTAAATCCCAGTGGAACTTTTTCATTGGAGGAAGGATTTACCATCAGGCTGTTCATGGTATGCCGAACAGCCTCGTCGAAAACGGGAGCCAGTTTCTTATTCACCCATTCCGACTGCATTGCCAGTCGCACACCAAGCTGGCTATCCCGGGTTTCTTTTGTAATACTATCTCTTAAAGGCAATGCAAGTAATAATGCCGATATAATAATTGCATACACCCATCCGTTGATGGCCCCGGGGATGATGCCAAGCAATTTATTAGCAGTACCATCATTATGCCTGTCCGGTATGGCACGAATGATATAGCGGGTAATGAGTCCAATGATGATTCGCGCAATAAGAACGGTGGCGATGAATCCGACGGGTAAGCGCCAGACTCCGAGGTCGAATAACCTATCCAGGAGTTGTACGGTGTAAGGGTAAAACAAATATCCTAAAACGAGACTGCCGGCCCAGGTAAGCAGGTCAAGCGACCCCAGAATAAAACCCCGATGCCAGCCAAACCAGATTGCCAGTAAAACAACAAATACAATTACCAAATCGACCCAATTCATACGTGGAACTTTATCAATTGAAAACAAAATATATGCCTCTAATATTTTGTTCGGAAGATAAATTTTTGTGAAAAACTTAGAAATAGATAATAGTGAATTAGAGAATAGATAATAGTGCATTATAGTCGGGGTTTCCGACCTTGATTAACTATTATCTCTTTTGAAAGGTTATTTAGCGGGTAAAACAATTACATAGCTTTTCCCACTTTTTACAGGCAATGTTCGTGAACGCAACCATGGGTTGTGCCATTTGAGCATTTTGTAAGTTGTACCCTGTTCGCGTGCAAAGGTCGACAGGTTAGGGATACTCGATGTAACGGTTATCGAACGTGTAGCTACAGGTTTATACCGCTCTGTTTCGGGCAACCGGTATCCAAGTTTATCTGCATTCGTCATCAGGTATTTGAAAGCCAGTATGCGAAAAATGTAGCGTTGGGTTTCGTCGGGAAGTATCAGGTCGTAGTAATTTGTTGTTTGCTGAAATGTAGAATGGCTGTTGAATCCACCCATACCGCAATTATACGATGCAGCAGCAGCCGTCCAGCTCCCGAATTTTGAATAAGCAGCGCGTAAATATTGGCAGGCAGCATCAGTGGATTTGGTTACATGATATCGCTCGTCCACGTTATCAGTGATTTCAATATCATAACCTGGTGCTGTGCCTTTCATAAATTGCCAGAACCCTACGGCGCCGGCACGCGAAATTGCATTGGCCAGGTTACTTTCCGCAATACATAGATATTTAAAGTCGTCTGGTAATCCATTAGCCTTCAAACGTTCTTCGATCAACGGAAAATATCGACCTGCCAGTTTGAGCATATACAAAATATTATTCTGGTAATAATAATTGAACAATACTTCACGGTCGAGTTGTTCCTTTACTTCCCATCGATGAAGGGGAGCTTCTTCCCCGGCAAAATCGATTTTCGAAGGCAGGGGAGGTGAGGTCCAGTTGTAAACCTGGTCATTTTTTGCCGTATTAGGCGCGCCCGCTACCTGCTGCACCTGCTCATTTCTAAATGCGAGCAGTGATATAATAATAATACCGGCTGCTGAGCCGGCCAGGAAAAGCGTCAACGGAGAAATAAGCTTTTTCATAGTGAGGTATTTTTGAATAAAAACACCTTTAGAGCAATAAAAACAGTGCCATAGAGATAGATAAAAGATAAAAACTAAAAGATAAAAGTTCATCAGTCTTGAGCTTCGAGTTGAAACTATTCGACCTAAAACAACTTTTATCTTTTAGTTTTTATCTTTTATCTCTTACCTCAGGCTTCAGCCTCCATATAGCTTTCTATCGGCTCACACGTACAAATAAGATTACGATCACCGTGTGTGTTATTTACACGCGCTACTGATGGCCAGAATTTGTTGAGCGTAACGTAATACAAAGGGAAAGCAGCAGTTTGGCGCGAATAGCTATGTTTCCATTCGTCGGCGGTTACAACAGCCTGCGTGTGTGGAGCATTTTTCAATGCATTATCTTTTTTATCTGCCTTGCCTTCCTCGATAGCTCTTATTTCGTCGCGAATGGACAGGAGCGCGTCACAAAAACGATCAAGCTCAGCCTTGTCTTCACTTTCTGTAGGCTCGATCATGATGGTTCCCGGAACAGGGAAGCTCATCGTCGGCGCATGAAATCCATAATCCATCAATCGTTTGGCAACGTCTTCCGCTTCTACTTCTGCCGACTTTTTAAATGGACGAAGGTCAACAATGAATTCATGAGCGCACTGCCCATTATGATTGGTATATAAAATGTCGTATTGACCATCGAGCCTCGCCCTCATATAATTTGCATTGAGAATAGCATATTCAGTTGCGGCCTTTACACCTTCACTTCCAAGCAACCTGATATATCCATAGCTGATCAGCAATATACTTGCACTGCCATATGGAGCAGCAGACACAGCACCGGTCATCTGCCGACTGTCGGCAGGGTGGCCTGGTAAAAATGGTGCGAGGTGTTTCCTTACACAAATCGGTCCCATGCCCGGTCCGCCACCACCATGAGGAATTGCAAAAGTTTTATGCAGGTTGAGGTGACAAACATCGGCACCGATTAATCCGGGTGCGGTTAACCCCGACTGTGCATTCATGTTAGCGCCATCCATGTATACCTGGCCGCCGTGTTTATGTATGATTGCGTTGATCTCTTTTACCGTTTCTTCATATACACCGTAAGTGCTGGGGTAAGTGATCATGATACCTGATAAATGGGAAGCATGCTGTTCGGCTTTTGCCTTCAGGTCGTCCACATCGATATAGCCATTTTCCAATGCTTTTACCACCACCACTTTCATCCCAGCCATAACAGCGCTCGCTGGATTGGTGCCGTGTGCAGAAATAGGTATAAGCATTACATTGCGATGCTTTTCACCACGGCTTTCATGGTATGCTTTAATTGTAAGCAATCCCGCGTATTCACCCTGTGCACCACTATTAGGTTGCAGGCTGCACGCATCAAAGGCAGTGATCTCGCACAGATATTTACTAAGCTCGTCAATTATGTATTGATAACCTTCAGCCTGGTTTACCGGCGCGAATGGGTGCATTCTGCTCCAGTGCGCCCAGCTCAACGGCATCATCTCTGTAGCCGCATTCAGCTTCATCGTGCAACTGCCGAGCGATATCATGGAGGTATTAAGTGAAAGGTCTTTATTCTCCAGCGATTTAATATAGCGCATCATCTGGCTTTCGCTGCGATGGGTATTGAAAACCGGGTGGGTAAGGAATAGTGATGTCCTGTTGAGCGACTCGGGGATATGATGTAGCTCATCATCCTGCTGTATGTCGAAAGCTACCGGGTCTTTATCATTTTCAAAACAATTGATCAGGTCGTACAGGTCGGATACGCCAGTGGTTTCATCCAGTGAAATCCCAATATGCTTATCGTCTATGTATCGCAGGTTGATCTGTTGTCTTTCTGCTTTTTGCCTGATGCTATTTAATTCGTCAGTTTTTATTACGATAGTATCGAAGAAGTTTTGCGATACAAGTTCAAAGCCCCTTTCCTCAATCGCTTCCGCAACTGTTTGCGTAAGGCAGGCAATACGCTGTGCTATTTTTTTCAATCCATCCGGACCGTGAAACACAGCGTACATCGCAGCCATGTTGGCCAGCAATGCTTGTGCGGTACAGATATTTGAAGTGGCCTTTTCTCTCTTGATATGTTGTTCACGCGTTTGCAGCGCCATACGCAAAGCTCTATTGCCCTGGGCATCGATACTCACTCCGATTATACGTCCTGGTATGCTTCTCTTAAATTCTTCTTTTGCTGAAAAGAATGCGGCGTGCGGACCACCATAACCGAGCGGCACACCAAAACGTTGTGCCGAACCTATCGCTACGTCAGCGCCCAATTCGCCCGGTGCTACCAATAATGTAAGTGCCAGCAAGTCGGTTGCCATGGCTACAAATGCACCGGCTGTATGCACTTTCTGAATAAATCCACGGTAATCTTCAATAGAACCTTTGTTGTTGGGATATTGTACAAGTGCTCCAAAATATGTAGCGTCTATTTCGGCTTTCTTATAATTGCCATATACAATCTCAATACCTACGGGGTTGGCACGCGTAGCGATTACATCTTTTGTTTGCGGGAAAACTTCTTCATCTACAAAGAAGCGGGGGCGGTCGATATGATCCTGTTTGTTAAGAGTATTGAAAAACATCGTCATGGCTTCGGCCGCCGCAGTAGCCTCGTCGAGCAACGATGCATTGGCGATAGGAAGTGCGGTGAGGTCGCTTACCATGGTCTGGAAATTCAGCAGGCTTTCGAGCCGGCCCTGTGAAATCTCGGCCTGGTAGGGCGTGTACTGCGTATACCATCCCGGATTCTCAAAAACATTTCGAAGGATTACGGATGGCGTAATGGTATCGTAATAACCCTGGCCGATATAGGTAGCAAACAATTTATTTTTCAGCGAAATTTCCTTGATATGTTTCAGGTATTCATGTTCGCTCATGGATGCCGGGATATTCAATGTGTGATTCATCCGGATCGAAGGAGGAACAGTTTTGGCGACAAGAGACTCGAGATTTTTTTCGCCAATTGTTTTCAGCATGGCGTTCGTGTCGGATTCATTAGGTCCGATGTGACGGGATATGAATTCGCTTGATTGTTGTTCGAAAAGGTTCATAGAAATAATATGCTAGGTTGTATAGGATGGCCGGATCGTTGCACCGGCTTCGTTAAAGCGGGGCAAAGTTACGGGAGGACAGCCAGAAATCGGGCAACTTGTTAAAGCTGGGGATAAGCCGTGAAATGCGTTTCTTTGCATATGTCCGATAAGCTATTACAGAACTGGCAGAAGAAATCCGGGGAGCGACAGAAATTGTATAAACAGTTTCTGCAAAAGGCGGACAAAAACAAGGTGCTCAGGCTGCTACCTGACCTTCATGAGCAGGCATTTGAACAGGTAGATTGCCTGCAATGCGCCAATTGTTGCAAAAATTATTCACCCCGTTTTAAAACGCCGGATATCAAGCGCATCAGCAGGCATTTGCGGATGAGGGAAAGTGTATTTATCGAGACCTATCTCAGGGTGGACGAAGATGGTGATTATGTAGTAAAATCTCTACCCTGTCCCTTCCTGGGTGCCGACAACTTTTGCTCGATCTATGAGGAGCGACCATCCGATTGCCACCGGTTTCCTTATACCGATGAGGATGTTTTGATCAAGCGCGCAGCGTTGACGCAAAAGAATTCAACCTTTTGTCCCATTACTTATTTTGTCTTGGAAAAATTGATGGCAGCTACCAGGTAGATTTATTTAGCCATTACCTCTTCATAGGCAGCTTGTAAAGGTCGTTGAAAACCATCCCCGATCCATTCTGTTTCGCCGGGTAGGGCTGTATTCTTTAATATTTCTTCCTTCGTTTTGCCCGATTTAATTTCATCCTCTGCAAATTTCAAAACCCTTCCCAGGTAATCACCGAATTTTTTGAGATCATCGGACGAGCCCGTAATATCAAACCCATTGGCCGAATGCCCATATACATATAGCGTCTTCTTGTCAAAAGTGGTGGTGGCTTTGTCGAGTAATGAAATCCAGTTTTTGATGTTGGCACCCGCTCCCCGGTCTACATAAGGATGCCGCCTGTTGAACAACAGGTCGCCCATATGCACGATATTAGCATGTTCAAAATGAACGAGACTATCGCCATTGGTATGTCCCGCTCCGAAATAACGTAGGCAGACCTTTTCCTTACCAAATTTTTCACACCAGGTATCAGTATACGTTTGATCGGGATACAACTGCTTGTCCTCGCTCTTATTTTGTTTGGCAGAATTCTCCTGGTTGATTTTGCTATTGGCATGTGCCAGCACATGTTCGGCAATTCCTTTAAATGAAATATTCCCCGAACTGTGATCGCCATGATGGTGTGTATTGATCAGTAGTTTAACCGGTTTATCACTTTTTTTCTTCAATTCCGCAATCAGGTGATTTGATTGTTCCGGGAACTGGGAGTCAACTACTACAACGCCTTTATTAGATAGCAGGAAGCCGATCGTTCCGCCTTTTTCTGAAAATATTCCGACATCACCCCGTAGCATGGTTATTTTCCACGGATCGTCGAATAATGACGACAACATATTTTTCTGTGCCAGCGTAAGTGCCGCAATTGTAAATGCGGATTGATGGATAAATGAACGGCGTTGCATGAGCTATTTTTATTAATTAATGAAAGTTAACTAAACTACATAAAAGAAAAAGATGAAAGTTAAAAGATAAAAGTTGACTAATGTCGGCTTCAGGCCACAAGCCTCAGGCTCAAGCTATGGGTGCTAGCATAAAAATGAACAACTTTTATCTTTAGCCTGCCTACCGGCAGGTAGGTTTTTATCTTTTATCTACTTCAGAATTTCTAATATTCAAACTTCCTCAAAGTAGGAGCCTTAAACCAGGTAACAATCACTACCAACAACGTCATACTGCCGCCGAAAATAACTGAAGGAATGACGCCCATCAACCGGGCCGCGACGCCGCTTTCGAATTGCCCAAGCTCGTTGCTGGAATTAATAAACATGGATCCGACGCTACTTACCCGCCCGCGCATATGATCAGGTGTTTTCAATTGCATGACGGTGCCCCGCACTACTACGCTAATGCCATCCATTATACCGGCAATCAACAGGGCTACAAAGGAGAGAATAAACCACTTTGACACGGCAAACAAAATAATGCAGATCCCAAACCCTGCTACAGCTAATAGAAGTTTTTTTCCCTGAGCTTTCTTCATTGGATATACTGTAAGTAATACTACACTGCAGATGGAGCCGATATCAATGGCAGCATTGAGCCACCCAAAACCGATCGGCCCGATATGTAGAATGTCTTTTGCATACACCGGAACCATTGCTACCGCTCCACCGAAGAGTACGGCAAACATATCCAGCGAGTATGCCCCCAGGATCTCTTTGGTACGAAATACAAAACGCAAACCTTCCTTTACACTTTCCCATGTTTTTTTCTCACCCGTTTGCGGCGTAGAAGGTTTCGGTTTTAGTTGTGTAAGGATGAAAAAGGCGATTACCTGCAATACACAAATTACAATCAGTGTGCCGGTGATACCCAGTATGGCAATTAGGAATCCGCCCATTGCGTGTCCCGTAACAGATGCGGAAAGCCATGAACCCTGTGTCCAGGTGGTTGCATTCTGCAATAAATTGCGTGGTACCACGTATGCAAGAATCGCAGAAAATACAGGCCCCGTAAATGCCCTGATAAGTCCTGTACAAAATATAAGCACATATATACCTATAGCAATAGAATTATTATTAAGGTAGCTGCGCGAAAGTCCAGTTGATAAAAGCAATAGCAATACTGCTATGGTGGTGTAAGCAAGTACTCCCCGGAGCAATAATTTTCTTTTTTCACTTATATCAATTACATGACCTGCATACAGTGCCATTGAAACGGCCGGGATTACTTCTGAAAGTCCAATCAAACCAATAGCAAATGGATCATTAGTGAGTTCGTATATCCACCAGCCCACCAGCGTACCCATCATGCGCAGCGACATAATGAAGGTAAACCTCCCTAACATTAAGTTTCTGAATTCAGGGATGCGAGCTGCACCAAGAGGATCGTTTGTGACTTGTGCAACAGGAGTTTGATCGGCCATAGTTGGAGGCAAAGGTAGATGTAGGGAGGGAAGATAAAAGATAAAAACTAAAAGATAAAAGTTGTCTCATGTCGAATATTCCAACAAGCAGTCTTAGAGATACGAACCTTGAACGGCAAGTGTTAGCTTGAAACTGAACAATTTTTATCTTTTAGTTTTTATCTTTTATCTACGGTAATGCGATATAGTGCTGCCCATTCTCATACGTCTTATCCAATGCATCAATAATTACTTTCAAATGCTTTTCATTGCCAAAGAAGTCGGCATTGCCGGCATCTACAAAGAGCGTTTTAAGATTGTGTTGTTTGATGTATTGCGTGTAGGTCTGCTGGATATTGAAAAGATAATCGTCGGGAATATTCTGTTCATACGAACGGTTACGCTTGCGGATATTTGACTGCAGGCGGTTGACGGGAGCATGGAGGTAAATCAGCAGGTCAGGTTGTATCAATTGCTGGTTGATGATCTCGAAGAGACGCTGATAGAGCCTAAACTCATCGTCGGGCAGCGTTACCTTGGCAAATAACAGGCATTTAGTAAAAAGATAATCGGAGATTGTGAGCTGCTGGAACATGTCTTTTTGCTGCAACAGGTCTTTTTGCTGTTTATACCGTTCTGCCATGAAGAATAACTCGAGCGGAAAGGCGTACTGCTGCGGATTTTCGTAAAATTTTGGAAGAAACGGGTTATCTGCAAATTCTTCAAGAATCAGTCGCGCATTGAAGTGCTTCGACAGCAGGTGGGCAAGCGTTGTTTTGCCTGCACCAATATTCCCTTCTATCGTAATAAAGTTATAAATCATGTGTGTGGTGGTCCGTTGTGATAAGGCCACAAAATAAGTTAAATGCAGAGGCGTAAAATTCTCCCGCAAATAATTGTGGAAAAATTCAGGAATACTTTTTTACAGGAAGTGTATCCGGGCACAAAAGAAGCAATTCACTGATGGTTTTTTTAAGTACGGGATGCAAAATATCAGGAGCAATT
Source organism: uncultured Chitinophagaceae bacterium (assembly GCA_965652975.1). Classification (GTDB taxonomy): domain Bacteria; phylum Bacteroidota; class Bacteroidia; order Chitinophagales; family Chitinophagaceae; genus CADEDV01. The sequence continues at coordinate 27,256 of CBFGYO010000002.1, forward strand.
TCAGCAAGAGGCAATAATGCAAATCGGCGATTTTGCATTTCGGGGTGAGGAAGTTTTAGCAGCGGGTAATTATGGATTTCGTCGTTGAAAAGTAAAATATCTATGTCGATGAGCCGTGGTCCATATTTTTCTTCGCGCACCCTGCCCATCAATTTCTCCGTTTTTAAAATGCGACGTATTAATTGTCGCGCCTGCAATGGAGTATATACTTCCAAAGCCTGGTTGAGGAAGGCAGGTTGATCGGTATTTCCCCATGCTGCCGTTTCATAAATAGATGATACCGTACCCACGCTTCCGCATTGCATGTCGATCAAAAAGCGAGCATGTGCCAGGTTCTTTTCGCGATCGCCGAGGTTACCTCCTGTAAGTAAATACGCTTTGTTCATACGATATAACAACTCCAAACTTCAAATATCTTTATTTTTGGCGTTCATCAATCGTGGTTCGTATGAGAAGTTTCTTCAAAACAGTGCTTGCATCACTCCTTGCGCTGGTTATTTTTTCCTTATTGGTATTTTTTGTCATTACAGCCATGGTGAAATCGCTGGGATCTTCCGACAGGCAGGTAGTTGCAGCCAAATCGGTATTAGTGATTGACCTGGGGCAGTCGTATGATGAACAACAACACTCGGACCCGCTGGCGATATTAGGTAACGATCCTGAAAAAACTATTCCCGGACTATACGATGTATTACGCCTCATCCATAAAGCCAAAGATGATAAAAACATTACAGGTATTTATTTATTGGCCAAACCCACATCCAATGGATTTGCTGCCAGGTCCGAGATAAGAGAAGCGCTACTGGATTTCAAACAAAGTGGGAAATTTATCCTCGCCCATGGCGATGTACTTACACAAGCTACCTACAGCATTGCCAACGTAGCCGATAAAATTTATGTAAGCCCCCAGGGAATGGTGGAGTGGTTTGGCATGAACGTTCAATATGCTTTTTTAAAAGGTACACTGGAGAAACTGGACATACAGCCTCAAATCTTTTATGCTGGTAAATTCAAAAGTGCAACAGAACCTTTTCGCAGCGACAGGATGACCGATGAAAACAAGCTTCAGACAACGGTTTGGTTGAACGACCTGTATAATGAATTCCTGCAACAGGCTGCGGTGGCAAGAAAAACCGATACTGCAACACTTCGCCAGTTGGCCACTGAAGCCAGGATTCGTAGTCCAAAAGACGCAGCCGACAATAACCTGATCGACGGTGTAAAGTATGACGACGAGGTAAAAGATGAGATCAAGCAAAAACTGGGAATTGGTAAATATGAACGTATAAGGTTTATTACGATAAATGCTTACCGCGCTGCCGGGGGATATATAAAAGGAGGAGGTGATAAAATAGCATTGATATACGCAAACGGCGATATCATCGATGGCAAAGGCGAGCAGGGACGCATTGGAGGTGAGAGCTACCGCACGCTGATACGCAAAGCCCGACTCGATCAATCAATAAAGGCAATCGTGTTGCGTATCAATTCCGGTGGTGGCAGCGCTATGGCTAGCGAGAACATATGGCGTGAACTGGACCTGGCCAGAAAAGAAAAACCGTTGATTGTGAGTTTTGGTGATGTAGCAGCTTCCGGCGGCTATTATATTGCCTGTGCTGCGGACAGTATTTTTGCGCAACGCAATACTATTACAGGATCAATCGGTGTATTTGGGATTATCCCCAATATGGAGGGATTTTTCAAAAACAAGCTGGGCATTACGTTCGACGGCGTAAAAACGAGTCCTTATGCCGATGCGATGACGGTAACCAGGCCAATGACTGAAAATGAAAAACAAATCATACAGGGTGAGATTGAAAATATTTACGCATTATTTAAAAAACGCGTAGCAGAGGGAAGAAAAAAGGATACAGCCTATATCGACAGTATTGCCCAGGGAAGAGTTTGGACGGGGTTGCGCGCGCAGGAGATTGGGCTGGTTGACCGGTTTGGAGGCATTGAAGACGCTATTCGTAGTGCCGCTAATAAAGCAAAACTCACCAACTACCAGGTAAAGGAATATCCCGAACACGAAACGGTGCTACAGCAATTGCTGGGTAAATCGGCCGCGCCCATGAACTATGGCGAACAGATAAAAAAAGAAATTGGTGCAGACAACTATAAACTATTTGAGCAAATGAAACGTATAAAGGAAATGACAAATAGCATCCAGGCACGAATGCCGTTTGTTTTCACTATTCGTTAAACCTGGCAGTTATACCAGATAAAAGATAAAAACTAAAAGATAAAAGTGGTTCATTGTCGGAGCTCCCGACTGAAAACAACTTTTATCTTTTAGTTTTTATCTTTTATCTGGTTTCTGGTTCTCCCTTACTTTTGCTCCACAATCAAGCGAATGTCCAAACCATATAGCCAGGCAAAAGCGCTTTGGGCAATCACCCGCGCAAGTTTCAAAGCCATTTTAAATCATCCCAGTTCGGTCGTATTCAGCCTTTTGTTCCCGATCATTTTCATCTTGATCTTTGGAGCTTTTGGAAAAGGTAGTATCCCGGTGTACAGGATCACGGTGGCACCAGGATCGGATACAACCGCCATGTTTTATCCGGCCATAAAAATGCATCCGCAACTACGTATCGTTTATTACCAGGATACGCTGGAAAGAAATAAGGATTTGCAAAAGGGGAAACTATCAGCGATAATAGGTATCAGCCAAGCAAAGGATTCCCTGCCCGGGCATCGTGCAGAGGTTTCTATTTATTCCACATCTGCCAGCAACAATACAATTGGTGCGGTAAAGCAGGCGCTTGATTATATAAAATTGAACTATGAGTTCCGGATGTTAAAAGCCATATCGGGTGACCAGGAAGAGTTTGTAACAATCAACGAACCCAATATCCGGGAGGTGCGCCCGTACAGGCAGATCGATTTTATTTTGCCTGGACAGCTTGGATTTTCCATTCTTTTTTCAACCTTATTTGGAATTGCTTTTGTGTTTTATGGATTGCGGGAGCAACTGGTGCTTAAACGTTTTTATGCCTCCCCGATAAATAAAATTCATATACTCCTGGGTATTGGCATGAGCCGGTTGTTTTTCCAATTGATGAACATTGCGGTACTGGTTACGTTTGGGCACTTCTTCCTCAACTTTACATTACATCATGGATTTATCACTTTCATTGAAATCATGCTAATGTCGGTGATCATGCTTTTCCTGCTCATGGGCGTTGGTTTGATAATTAGCAGCACGGTAAAGACTGACACCACCATTCCGCTTTGGATAAATCTTTTTGGGTTTCCACAGATGATGCTGTCTGGTACGTTTTTCCCTATCGAAGTTTTTCCCAAATGGTTGCAGGTAATATGTAATATCCTTCCGCTTACTCAATTCAATAATGCTATCCGTAAGATATCGTTCGAAGGCCAACACCTTACTGATTGCCTGAAGGAGATTGGCATACTCAGCATATGGATCGCGTTGACATATATTATTTTGATGCGCGTAATAAAATGGGAATAGAGAAAGCTTCGAGCGGCGAGCTGCGAGCCTTCGAGTTAAGCTCGCAGCCCGAAACAAAGAATAACCGAATAAATAAGAAAAGATGCGTTTGATAAAACTAGCCATACTCAGTTTTTTGTTTTTGTTCCTGCTGGTTACCGGGTTCTCATTATTTATACCTTCAACGGTTCGCATCTCGCGAGCTACGAGTATTATGGCGTCAAAGGATGTTGTTATGCAGCAGGTGGCTGAACCGGTAAACTGGAAAAACTGGTTTCCCCTCGAAGATCCTACGAAGCCACTGTATGTAAACGGTGAAGTAAAAGGTATAATTATGGATACTGTAAAGCAACGTGGTCTGCTGATGCTAGGAAGAAATGATACGGCGGTATGGGCAGTCAATGCGGGCAGAGACGTACGGAATATCAGCAGCGGTTGGAGTATACACGCGGGGAGTGGTCCTGCTGATGTAACAGTACAATGGTGGATGGACTTCAAACTGCGCTGGTATCCCTGGGAAAAATTTGCAAGCCTGCTATTTGAAAAACAATATGGTACACATATGGAAGAAGGATTGAACCGATTAAAAAATTTTACGGAGAATAAATGACCAGTGGTGAAGGTTCTGATGCTTCTTTAGTTTAAATTCACTGTCCTTTCTAACAAGTAAAACAAATTAATATGAAAACAATCTTTTTATTGTTGGGTGTGTTTATCACGCTATCGTCATCTGCCCAACGAAAAAGCCCGCATGATACAGTCACTAATGGCAAGGTTACCGTTACTTATGGCCGCCCGTATAAAAATAACCGGGATATTTTCGGTAGCCTGGAACCTTACGGCAAAGTATGGAGACTGGGAGCAGATGAAGCCACTACGATCACGTTCAATAATGATGTGAAATTTGCTGGAAAAACTGTAAAAGCCGGTACATATACACTGTTTGCAATTCCTAACGAAAAGGAATGGACATTAATATTAAACTCGCAATTGCAACAGTGGGGAGCCTATAGTTATGAAAAAAACAAGGATAAGGACGTTCAGAAAGTGTCGGTGCCTGTGAAAAACCTGTCTGCACCGGTTGAGCAATTGACCATCCGTTTTGATAAAGCCAATGCGATGATCATCGAGTGGGATAAATCGCAGGTTACTGTTCCAGTCACGATGTAAAAGGATTGAAAAAAAATAGTATTTACAAACCGTCTTGCGACGGTTTTTTTAAAATCAAAAATTAATGATTGAATACATATTGCAGCTTTTTGCAGGTTTAAAGCGCAATTAGTGCATTTTTTTGCAGGATTCAGCAATATTTTTCGACCTTTTTTGTTTTTTTCTTCTGCTATTCATTTAAATTGTTCCGCAAAATGATCCGGGTTTACACCTACATGAGGGCGTAGGTGAAGCTCCTTCTCTTTGGAAATACAAATTCCTATTTTTTCAAAATGTAAAAAAAAACTGCGCTGTATGAGAAATCAACTCAAGCAAAGGCAATGGGATTACAAACGATTTTCTATTGTCTTGATTCTTCAAATGCTGACTGTGCTGGCCGTGGCACAGGTTCAACTCAGCGGAAAAGTTACGGGACCTGATGGAAAGGGAGTACCTGCCATTTCGGTTACGCTTCGCAACACAACCATCGGTACGGTAACAGATGCCAATGGGGCATACCTGCTCAATACCAATCTGAAAGCCGGGGTTCATACCCTTGAATTTTCGGGCGTTGGATTTAAAACTGTTTCGCAAGCAGTAACGGTTGGATCAGCAACCAGTTACACTACCGATGTGCAGTTGGCTGAAGACGCGCTCAACATGGAAGAAGTAGTGGTAACCGGTGTTTCGGCGGGTACCACGCGTAAGCAAATCGGAAGTTATATCAGCACAGTAAGAGCCGACGATCTCACCAAAGGAGCCACGGGCAACGTGCTTGCAGCATTGCAGGGAAAAACGGCCGGCGCACAGATTATCCAAAACAATGGTGATCCTGCCGGTGGAATGTCTGTAAGGCTAAGGGGCATCAGTTCCATCTCTTCGTCTTCCGATCCTTTATATATCATTGATGGCGTGATAGTAAATAATGCCACTAATCGTGTTACCAACACTTCCGGCAACTATGATGGAAACAATTTTGTAGGAACGATTGGGCAAAACAGGTTGGTGGACATCAACCCGGCAGATATTGAGCGCATAGAAGTATTGAATGGTGCTGCCGCAGCCGCCATTTATGGCAGCCGTGCAAATGCGGGCGTTGTTCAAATATTTACCAAACGCGGTAAGTCCGGTGCACCGGTTATAAGTTTTTCAACGAGCGTAACCACAAGTAAACTCCGTAAAAAACTGGATGTAAACCAGGCGCCGACAAAATTTGGTGGTTCACCCGATGTACAAACGCAGGATATTCTTACACCGGCGCTTACAAATACGACTGCGGTAACACGCTACGACTACCAGGATTATATTTTCAGAACAGCAATTGGAACCGACAACACCGTGTCGGCATCAGGTGGTACAGATAAAACCAAATACTTTGCATCCGCTTCTTATTTCTTTAACCAGGGCATTGTAAAAAATTCCGATTTCCAGCGCTATAGTTTTCGCCTCAATCTCGATCAGACCTTGAACAAATGGATAAGTGTAAACATGGGGTTGAACTATATAAATAGTTTTGCTAACGAAAAACCAGATGGCAACTCTTTCTTTTCACCAATGAACTCTGTAACGATCATTGGGAATTTTCATGATATATGGACGCGCGATGCTAATGGTAATTTAAAAGCAGTAGGAGAACGTGGGCGAGCTAACCCTGTATCGGTAATCGAAGACATGAAGCAACAACAACGTACAGGACGTGTAATTGCAAATGCGGGTATAAAGCTCAAACCTATCGACAACCTGACCATCGATTATACATTGGGAATAGACAACTACACCCAGCAGGGCAACACACTTATTCCTCCATACACCTATAATGTAGGCGATGGATTTTACGGTGGCGGTGTCACCATCGACGCTACCCGTAATGGTTACGCAAGCACTGCTTCTAATAATTTCTTTGCCATCAATCATGACCTTACGGCAACTTATAACTTCGACATTACGGACAAAATCGGATCCACTACACAGTTAGGTTTCTCCCAGCAGTATGAAAGAAACCGCTATATTCTTTTCCAGGGTAGGGGCCTTGCTCCATTTGTAGAAACAGTAAATGGTGCCGCAACAATTTTACCAGGCGCTGATGAAAGAAGTGAATTGTCGGTTTCGGGATTTTACTTACAGGAAAATTTACGTTTCAATAACCAGTTATTTTTAACCGGCGCAGTACGTGTTGATGGATCTTCAGTGTTTGGTGAAGATGAACGCAACCAGGTGTACCTGAAAGGAAGTGCGAGTTATTTGTTGTCGTCTTCCGGGTTTTGGGAAAACTCATCCATCTCCAAATGGTGGAACCTGCTCAAAGTGCGTATAGCTTATGGTGAAAGCGGTAACCTTACCGGTATAGGACCATATGCACGTTTCAATACATATTCACCTTCGGCATTCGTAAGCAAATCGGCATTGAACGGCAGTACCATTCTTGCAAATCCAAATATCAAACCTGAACGTCAGAAGGAGCTCGAGTTTGGATTGGATATGGCGTTCTTCAATAACCGCCTCACCTTTACAACCAATATTTACGACAAAAAAGTAAACGACCTGTTGATCAACCGGGTTATTGCGCCCACTACAGGTTTCAGCAGCTTCCTCAACAACCTGGGTTCGCTGCAGAACAAAGGATTTGAAATTGTACTCGGTGGATCACCTGTTTCGGGCAAGGATTTCAAATGGGATGTAAATCTTATTTATAATCACAACAGGAACGAAGCCCTTGATATCGGATCAGCATTAACCTTGTTCAGCACCAATGCCGGTGCGCCGGTTGCGATATTGCAGGGATTACCGATTGGGGTGTTCTATGGAAGCTTCTTTGCAGTAGATGCAAATGGTGGACTTGTGAAGAATGCTGCCGGTATACCATTGCAGGAAAGAGGTGTTCAAAACAGTCCGTTGGTATACACTCCGGGCCGCGATGGCGCCGGATTACCTACAGGTACACCATTAAGGAAAGTAATTGGAGATCCTAACCCTGAATGGACTGGTACATTGGTAAACGAGTTTTCATATAAAAAGCTTTCTGCAAGGATCCAGCTCGATGCTGTACAGGGTGTGGATGTCTTTAATGCAGACTTCCGTACCAGGCAGGGTGTTGGTAATGGTACCGTGGCAGAGCAGGAACATCGTGGCCAATTGCCAAGAGGATATATCAACAGCATTTATGGAATTGAAGAATGGCGCGTTGATGATGGCTCTTTTGTAAAACTAAGAGAAGTTTCTCTTGCCTATAATTTTGGTACAGTAAAAGGTGTAAAAGACCTTACTGTTTTATTGAGTGGCAGAAACCTCATTAGCTGGGATGATTACAAAGGCTACGATCCTGAAGTGAATGCAGCAGGTCAGAGCACATTGCTACGTGGTATCGATTTTGGCTCAGTACCTATCCCCAGAACATTCAGTTTATCGATCCAGGCAAAATTCTAAACCTATAAAAAAGACATCATGAAAAAAATAAGTGCTATATACTTCTTTGCAATCATGGCGACTACTTTGCTGGTTGCAGGTTGTAAAAAAGATTACCAGAATCCAAATGCAGCGCCTGAAGACGAGGTGTTCACATCACCGCGCGGACTCACGGCCGTTGCTATTGGCTTGCAAAGAACCTATTCTTACTCGAGAGCTGGTTCTATTTACAATATTGTTACTGCCAATGGGTTTGTTACCAATGAACTCATCATTCTCAATACAGGTAATACGGCAGAGGCACAGTTAGCTGCGGGTGGTACCGCAGTAGATGGTACCAACACCATTCTGGCAAATATCTGGGCCAATGCCAGCAAGATCATTTTTGATGCAAACAGGGTGATAACAGCAGCCAATGATCTCGCTGATCAACCCTATGCCAGTGGTCTTATCGGTTATGTGTCGATTTATAAAGCAATGGCCCTGGGTAGCCTGGCCATGAATTGGGAAAATGTACCGGACACAGTAGGATTGAATGTAACTTTCTCTGCAAGGGTACAGGGTTTTAATCGCGCTATCGCTGTAATCGATAATGCGCTTGCACGTATACAGGCCACACCGATCAGCGCGTCGTTTGCAGGAAATATACCTGCAGGCACGGATATAGTAAATACACTTCTGGCCCTGAAAGCGAGATATGCATTGTTTGCCGGCAACTATACAACTGCTCTCGCTGCTGCCAACCTGGTCGACTTATCGAAGAAGTCAACGATGAATTTTGATGCAGTGAGCATCAACCCGATTTATGAAACGGCCTTTTCTACGAATAATGTTTGGCAGCCCGTTGATTCTACATTTGGACTGCCAGTGGCTTTGCGTCCTACAGCGACAGATAAACGCATCAAATTTTATACAGTATTGAATACCGAGCTCGATCCCAACAATCCTACGCCACCCGCTCCACGGTTTCGTGTAAATGGTTTCGGCCGCACTGCTATTTCACCCTGGCCTTACTATTTGCCAGGTGAAATTACCCTTATCAAAGCCGAAGCTTATGCTCGTGCGAATGAAATACCTAATGCGATTGTTGAGCTGAATAAAATTTTGACCAAAACACCCGCCACCGATCCTTTTGGTATTGGCGCTGATCAACCACCGTATGCAGGTGCAATAACACAAGCTGCTATATTAGAAGAAATTTATCGGCAGCGTAGCATTGAATTATTTATGTCGGGTTTGCGACTGGAAGATATGCGTCGGTTAAACAGGCCTACCGCTGAGCGCAAACGGAATCTTTTTCCATATCCATTTAGGGAAAGAGATAATAATCCGAATACACCGGCGGATCCACCTTTCTAATTAATAAGATCAGTTAATTAAAACGCAGATAAAAGTTAAAAGATAAAAGTTCATTTAGTACGGGCTTTCCGACCTGATACACTTTTATCTTTTAACTTTTATCTTTTATCTCTTAATGCGTCTATGAATAAAGAACAACACATCCTGGATTCCTGGAAAATCAACGCTCCACACTGGATCGAAGTAATAGAGGGGAACGCTATCGAGTCGAGGAGGCTGGCGACAAATAATGCAATTATTACTGCGGTGGTGAATGCACGGCCAGGTACTGTGTTGGATATCGGTTGCGGTGAGGGCTGGCTTGCAAAAGAATTAAGTACGCGGGGTATGCAGGTAACGGGTGTTGATGCGATTTCCGAATTGATAGAAAAGGCCCGTCAGAAATGCCCGGGAAATTTCATAACCGCTTCTTACCAGGAAATTGCAGGGAATCATATTCTTGGAGAAAATAAGTTTGATGCTATTGTCATCAATTTTGCATTAATCAGTAAAGAGTCAACTGAAGAGTTATTAATGGCGCTGCCGTCTTTATTAAATACTAACGGCAATTTGTTTATACAAACACTACATCCGCACAATCGCAAGGCAATAGAAGATTATAAAACTGGATGGAAGGCCGGAAGCTGGGATGGACTGGGTGATAAATTTACGGAACCATATGATTGGTATTTTCGTACTACGGAAGACTGGTTATTACTGTTGGAGAAGTCGGGCTTTCAACAATTGAAAACTACAGACGTATTACATCCACAATCGGGCGCACTCCTTTCAATAATATTTGAATGCGAAGTATAGACGCCTGGCGCTACACATCTCCGATTATTTTTTCCAAAACATCATACAGCTTTTCCTGTTCTTCCATTGTAATGCAATAGGGTGGCATCAGGTAGATAGTATTGCCGAGCGGTCGGAGAAAAACTCCTTCTTTCATGGCGATATCGATGATCCTTTGTTTCTGCTGGTTCAGGTAATCTTTTTTCCCATTATTCAATTCAAAAGCCAGTATGGTTCCCAACGACCTTGGGTCGTTGATCTTATTATTTTGCCTTTGCTTCTCCACCCATTTAACATGTCCTTCTGCAATTCGTGCAATACCATCCAGGCAGCTGTCATTTTGAAGTAATTCCAGACTAGCTAGCGCCGCTGCACAGGCCAGGGGATTGGCAGTATAGGAATGCCCATGAAAAAAGGTTTTATACAGGTCATCACTTAAAAATGTGTCGAATATTTTTTGTGTACATGCAGTTACGGCCAATGGTAATGAGCCCCCTGTAATTCCTTTCGACAGGCAAATGATGTCGGGCGAATGATAAATGTATGTGGATGCAAATAATTGCCCGGTTCTTCCAAAGCCCGTCATTACTTCGTCTGCTATGCAAACGACATTCTCCTGTTTGAGATAGCAAACGAGGTCATTCAGTTGTGAAGCGTCATACATGTTCATGCCTCCTGCGCCCTGAACCAGCGGCTCGTAGATGATGGCAGCCACTTCATTCATATTATACTGTGCACATTGTTCCTTTAGTGTTTGGTGGGGACTATTGGGATCGAGAAAAATTACTTCAAATAGGTAATGCTGGAACGCAAGACTGAATACTCCGCGATCACTTACGCTCATAGCTCCGAATGTATCGCCATGGTATGCATTCTTCAGGGCAATGAGTTTATTCCTGGAGATCTTCTTGGGATATATTTCCTGCTGTTGCTGGAACTGTATTGCCATTTTAAGCGCGACTTCCACGGCGGTGGAGCCGTTGTCTGAATAAAAGACACGGGCCATCTGTCCAGGCAATAAAGGCAATAATTGCTCGGCGAGCGCTACGGCGGGTTCGTGGGTGCAGCCTGCAAATATTACATGTTGCAACTGTAGGGCCTGCTCATAAATCTTTTGTGCAATAAAGGGGTGTGCATGCCCATGAATATTGGTCCACCAACTGCTGATGGCATCAATATACCTGTTGCCCTGTACATCAATTAGGCAGCTTTGTTCGCCTTTGATTACGGGTAATACCTCGCTCATGGATTTATGTTGCGTATACGGATGCCAGATCACGGTTGCATCACGATTAACAAGGTTTGGAGAAGTTTCCCGTTTCAAAAGGTAATTTTGGCCCAAATCTATTGGCTGGAGCTGAAACAAAGGGATTTTTCCTTGATAAACGGTGCAACGAATACGAATGAGGCCTTGTCAGACATGCGATCCCAAATATGGATGAACGTCAACTCGTAAAAGACTGCCTGAAAGAAAAGCCTGAGGCGCAACGGCAACTGTATGAGCTATTTGCTAAAAATATGCTCGGCATCTGCTATCGGTATACCAAGTCGTATAAGGATGCCGAAGACGTATTGCAGGAAGGCTTTGTAAAGGTATTTTTCGGCTTGAAGCAATTTAAGTTTGAGGGCGAACTGGGCGCCTGGATCCGACGGATCATGGTAAACACTGCGTTGAATTTCCTCAAGCGCAACAAGAAGTACCGCGACGAGATGTATTTCACCGAGCAACCACTCCACCCCGTAGCTGATGGCAACCCGGTTGTGAGCTTGCAGGCAAAGGAACTGGCGGACCTTATCAGGCAACTGCCTCACGGCTACCAGACGATCTTCAATTTACATGCTGTGGAAGGATATACGCATGTTGAAATAGGTGAAATGCTTGGAATCAGTGATGGTACTTCCCGTTCGCAATACGCACGTGCTCGTGCCATATTGATCAGCTGGATAGAAGAAATTTCAGTAGAACAAAAAAAACAGAACTATGCCGGTCAATGATTTTGAGAAACAGGTGCAGCAAAAATTAGATGAGCTGCAGCTTCGTCCTTCTCCTGCGGTATGGACGGATGTGGAGAAGCAAATCCGCAAGGAAAAGAAACGCCGCAGGGTAATCATATTCTGGTGGTTGCTCCCGCTTTTATTAACTGGAGCAGGTGCAGGATATTATTTCACGCAGGTTAAATCCTCAAAACCAACTAGTGCAACCCAATTACCCACGAATCAAAAAAATACAGCGGAAGATACAGAACAGAACCTCACTCGCAAATCAAACAATACCCAATCAAATATTTTACAGAAAGAAGAGCAACAATCCATCACTGGCGCTACCACTCCTTCGTCTACAACTACAGCGACCAAAGATGAAAAGAAACTGGACTATCAACGCCAGGTGGGTAAGGATCCCGGCCAACTGATCGTAACTTCCCAATCGGCTACATTGCAAAAAAAGAAAAAAAATCCCGCAGCCAACACAATTGCTGATGCAAAGCCAATACAGGAAAAAGAAATAGTGAAAGTAAACGCACCAACAGTTACCAATCCTGAATATCCGGAATTACTTACAAGTACTGAACCATATGAAAAGGAAAAAACATCCTTATCCGTAACGATGGACTCTGTAAAAGTGACTGCACCTGTTGACCCCCCAAAGGAAGTTGCGCTAAATGAACCGGTGACGGCTCAAACAAACAATCCGGGGCCAATAAAAATTACCCGTAATAAATGGCAATTGGGAGTAGAATTCAGGCCAGGCTTATCTAATACAATTGACGGTCCTCTCTTTGACGGCCAAAAATCGATGAATTTATATTCTCAACCCAATAGCTCACCGGGCAACATTACTTCCTCTGTACCATTTGCACCACCTGTATTAATCAGTTCACCCGAAAGAGGATTTTCAGCAGCCCTGGAGATATTTGCGCGCAAGTCGCTTAGTAAACGGTGGGAATTCCAGGGAGGACTGCAGTACCAGTATCTCAGCACTTATATTGAAGTAGGCAGCCATGTAGCATCGTCGCGGCAGCTAAACAACGACATGTCGGCCGGAATTGTTGTCGATAATTATTACAATGCACCCAATACAGGCACTGGTAATAATAGCTATACCAATCAGTATCATCTACTCGGTATTTCAGCGAGCATGTCGTGGAATATCATTAATAAAAAGAAATTTTTACTCAGTTGGGACAACGGCTTTACCTATGGAAAGCTTATTAGTACCAATGCATTATTGTTCGACCCCACGAGCCGGAGCTATTACCAGGATTTCAATGCATTTAAGAAAACGCAGTTTTCGCTCAATACAGGACTAACCTTCCCGGTGTGGAGTAATAAAGCTTTTACATTGGCAATTCATCCTTTTGCCAGCTATACTTTATCACCTGTATTGAAAGAAGCCGAGCGAAACATGCAGTTCGTGAATTATGGTGTGGGCTTCAAATTTTTGTTGCCGCCGAAGAAGTAATGCAACGATGTGTAGTGGTTACTTGTCAGCCATTACAAATCGCTTGTCATGAAACCAATTACCAAAATTGCTGCACTCACACTGGCAATACTGCCGGTAATCTTTTCTTCCTGCGTCAAGGACAGTTGTAAGAAGATGCATACATACTCCTATTTTGTTCCTGTATATAAGACGAAGGATGAAGTGAAGGCCAACATCAGGAGCAACTCACCGAAAGAAGTGGCTTATCCCGGTAAAATTTATATCCGTGGCAATTATATTTTCCTGAATGAAATTAATAAAGGCATACATGTAATTGACAACAGCAATCCATCACAGCCGGTAAATATTGCATTCATTGATATCCCGGGTACCCTGGATCTTGCTGTAAAGGGAAATACACTGTATGCCGATATGTATACAGATTTAGTAGCCATTGATATCACTAATCCCGGCACTGTGGTATTGAAGAAACTGGTTGAAAATATTTTCCCGCATCGCTACTATGGTGGAGGATTTCTAGGCTCAAACGCGCAAGATATTATTATTGATTGGGTAAGAAAGGATACGACAGTAATGGAAAGTTGTGACAATCCGAGAGGGATATTTAATATGGACGGTCGTGTGTTTTTGAGCACTGCAAATAATACCAGCCCCGCCAGTTCGCTGGGAAGTGGTACACTCAACAGTGGTGGCCAGGGCGGTTCAATGGCACGGTTCACACTCATTCGTGACAGGCTGTATATATTGTCAGGTGCAGATATTGATGTATTCAATGTCAGTAATGAGCACAGCCCGACGCTATCAGGAACTACCACCGTAACCTGGGATATCGAAACAATTTACCCGTTCCTCGACAAGTTGTTCATAGGTGCCAGGAATGGGATGTATATCTATGATGTTTCTAACCCGGATGTACCTGTGCAGGCCGGCAAGTTTGCCCATGTACGAGTTTGCGACCCGGTGATAGCAGATAACACATACGCGTACGTAACACTGCGGTCAGGTTCCGAATGCCAGGGTTTTACCAATCAACTGGATATTTTACAGTTGAATAATCTCTCCAATCCCTCGCTGCTCAAATCCTATAAATTAAAAAATCCGCATGGTCTCTCCAAGGATGATAATACACTCTTCATCTGTGATGGTGCTGATGGCCTGAAAGTCTACAATGCGTCAGATGTAAACAATTTACAGTTGCTGGATCATGTGTCGGGCATGGACACCTACGATGTGATTGCATATAATAAAGTGGCGCTCGTGGTTGCCAAAGATGGTTTGTACCAATACGATTACACCAACACAAGCTCATTAAAACTGCTGAGCAAGATCAGCATTAATAAACAATAGCCATGAGATTCCTTATCCCTATTTGTCTCTTAGTTTGTTGTAGTGTGTATTCCCAAAAGCCGGCCTGTTCCTGCAGTTTTCAAAGTATACTTTCTGCAGGACTGGCGGCAGGGAAGAGTTCGGCAATGCCAATTTTCCAGGGAAGTGCAGGCGTAAATTTTAATAATTATTTCATAGGCATCGGCGCCGGTATAGATGCATACAGGTATAACACTATTCCGATATTCGCTGATCTGCGCAGGGATTTTGGAAAGAAAAATACCGCATTCCTATATTCACAGGCAGGATATAACATTCCCTACAACAACGAGAGTGTTCACAATATATTTGGTGCGACTCGCATCACCGATAAGTTTGGGGGAGGATTGTACCTGGACGCAGGTATTGGTTACAGGATTCATTTAAAAGGATCACATCGATTGCTCTTATCCACCGGCTACAGCTATAAAAAATTAAGTAATAATGTGGCCTATTCCTATAGGTGTATTACAGCTCCTTGCGGCGAGGACCGTTATTACTACGAGTATTCTCTTGGGCGAATTATAACTAAAATCAGTTGGGAGTTTAATAAAAGACGCATGGCTGATTAGTAAGATGAGAAGTGGATCCTCATCGAGGAACGCAGTCGCTCCCGCTCTGTTTCTCACTGTTTATTTAATCACCTTTAATAAACTTCAGGTTGCGCTGTATGCCTTTGTACTTTGCCCTGCTTAATGGCGAATTCCTGAATACTTTTTTGAATTGCTCTTCTGTCATTTCTTCCCAGTCAGATGTACTTAAATTTAAAATTTCAGGCAAAGGTGTAAAACCAGGTTCTGCGTTTGGTTTTGCAAAACGGTTCCACGGGCATACATCCTGGCAGGTATCGCAACCAAACATCCATTGATCGAATTTGCCTTTGTAAGCGTCTGGTATCAGCATTTCTTTTAACTCGATAGTAAAATAGGAAATGCATTTGCTGCCATCTACTACTTTGTCGGGAAGAATGGCATCAGTAGGACAGGCATCAAGACAGCGGGTGCAACTACCACAGAAATCCTTTGCAAAGGGTTCGTCATATTCCAGTTCAAGGTCAGTAATCAGGGTTGCGATAAAATAGAAGGAGCCACTTTCCTTTGTAAGCAGGTTGCCATTTTTTCCAACCCAACCCAATCCACTGCGTTGTGCCCAGCTACGTTCGAGTACGGGAGCCGAATCAACAAAGCCACGCCCGGCAATATCGCCGATATCGATTCTTATTTTGGATAAAAAATAGTTTAGCTTATTCCTGATCACCTCATGATAATCGTTACCATAAGCATAACGTGCAATTTTGGGAGAATCTACGGCCTGCGACGTGGACGGATAATAATTCAACAATAGTGTGATTACAGATTTTGCACCGGGTACGAGGCGGGACGGATCTACACGCAGGTCAAAGTAATTTTCCATGTATTGCATTTTACCATGCAATCCTTTATGGAGCCACTGCTCCAGGCGGCGGGCATCATCATCCAGGCGAACAGCTTTACTTATGCCACAGTAGTCAAAACCGAGCTCCGACGCCAGGTTTTTAATATAAAAGGTATTTTTTCGTTGACTGATCACAATTCTTGTTCAAATCTATAATGGGAAACACTTAATACCCGAGAATGCTTACTGAAATTGCATTATTTTATGTAAAATTGGCGCATTATTACGATAATAACCACCACCCACTATGAAATCCAATCTGTTCCTATTTCTTGCCTGCCTGTTTGGTATTGCCATCAATGCATTTTCACAGGACAAGTCCAGTGCGAAATTTGGCAACGTAAGGCCTGAAGATTTCAAAACATCTATTTATTCCATCGATAGTAATGCCGCGGCGATCATAATTGCCGATGTAGGTTCTTCAGAATTTATAGGCAATAGCAAGGGTAATTTTTCCCTGCTGTTTAAAAATTACCGGCGGGCACATATCCTTAATAAAACCGGATACGATATTAGTGAAGTGGTGATCGAGTTGTATAACGATGGCACTATCGAAGAAGAGTTGGATGGGTTGAAAGCTGTGACATACAACCTTGAAAATGGTAAAGTGGTTGCTACCAAACTCGATGCAAAAACCAGCGTATTCGCCGATCGGGAAAATAAATACTGGACAGTCAAAAAATTCACTTTCCCCAACGTACGGGAGGGCTCGATAATCGAATATGAGTATAAGGTAAAATCAGATTTTATACATAACCTTCGTCCATGGAACTTCCAGGGAAGCTATCCGCGTTTATGGAGTGAATACAATGTAGCTATGCCCGAATTTTTCAACTACGTTACTCTTACGCAGGGCTACCAGGCTCCGTTTATCAAAACGCAAAAGAATCGACGGGAACATTATATCGTGAACGACACGCGGGGCACCGGTTCTACCGACCGGGCTTCGTTTACTGCGGGACTTACGGATTATCGCTGGGTGATGAAGGATGTTCCCATGATCAGGGAGGAAAAGTTTACATCAACAATAAGTAATCACATCAGCCGTATCGAATTTCAACTGGCAGCTTATCGGGAGCCTTTTGCTCCCAAAACAGTTATGAGTACCTGGGAGAATGTTGCCATGGAGCTCCTGGAAGATGAAAATTTTGGTTTGCCTTTAAGGAAAGACAATGGCTGGCTTTCAGATATTGTTAACCAGGTTACTAAAAAGTCTGATAACGACCTTCAAAAAGCCAGGAACATTTATCACTGGGTGCGGGATAACGTTACATGTACTCAGCATAGCGCCAAATACCTTTCCCAGCCACTCAAAAACATACTGAAAAATAAAAATGGTAACGTAGCTGAAGTAAACCTGCTTTTAACTGCAATGCTGATAAAGGCGGATCTGCAAGCCGACCCCGTTATATTAAGTACACGTGAACATGGATACACACATTCCTTTTATCCTTTGCTGGATAGATTTAACTACGTCATCAGCCGGTTGAAGATCGGCGAGAGTGAATATTTTCTTGACGCATCAGAGACGCACCTGCCTTTTGGAAAACTTGATTATGAATGTTACAACGGGCATGCCCGTGTAATAAACAAGGAAGCTACACCAGTTGAGTTAAATGCCGATCTCCTTAAAGAGTCGAGCGTTGCGAGCATATTTATCATCAATGACGACAAGGGAAATTCAATCGGTAGTTACCAGAAGAGCCCGGGTTTTTATGAATCCATAGGGCTACGCAACTTTCTGCAAAAGAATGGCCGGGATGAGTTGGAAAAATCAATTAAAAAGAATTTTGGTTCCGATGTATCGCTCACAAAATTGCGGGTGGATTCGTTGGAAAAATTAGAAGCGCAATTATCAATAGGCTACGATTTTCAACTGGAGTCAGAACGCCCCGATGTACTGTATTTGAACCCCATGTTTGGCGAGGGGTACAAGGAAAATCCTTACAAGTCGGTGCAGCGATTTTACCCCATCGAAATGCCTTTTAAGATAGATGAGATCTTTACCCTGCAGATAGAGGTGCCGAAGGGCTATGTGGTAGAAGAAATGCCGAAGTCGTTGGTGGTAAAGGCAAACGAGGCTGGTGATGCAGCCTTTGAATACAGGTTGTCTCAAACGGGTAGCACAATAGTACTTAGGTCGCGACTCAGCTTCCAACGCACCTGGTTTAGTCCCGAGGAGTATGAAATTTTGCGCGAGTTTTATAGCATTGTGGTAAAAAAACATAACGAACAGATTGTTTTCAAAAAGAAAAACTAGGACATGAAGTATTTGCTTACCGTGGTGGTGTTGGGATGTTCGATTATGTTATGTCATTCGCAGGAATATGCTGTCGGTAATATACCATCGGCACTCCTTAAGGATGCGCATGTTGTTAAACGGAAGGAAAGTATTCGTTATGAAATAACCGAATCAAACAAAGCGAAATACTATCAGAAAGTTGCTTATACGATCCTGGACGAGTCGGGAGATCGATGGGCATCTTTTTTTGAATACTACAATAAGTTGCGAAGTATTGAAACTTTTGAAGGTAGTCTGTTTGATGCCAGTGGTAAAAAAATAAGAAGCCTTAAAAAATCAGATATCCGCGACGTTAGTGGTAATGACGGAGCGAGTTTTGTAGACGATAGCCGCTTAAAATGGCATAGCTTTTTTTACAAATTATATCCATTTACCGTAGAATACGAAGTGGAAATAAATCTCAAAGGTACCCTGTATTCACCAGCATGGATACCCCAGGAAAGTGAAATCATGAGTGTACAATCGGCAGAACAAGTTGTAGTGGCGCCGGCCGACAACCCTTTGCGATTCCGCATGTTCAATTACAAGGGTCAGCCTGTTATCAATGAAGAAAAAGGTAATAAGCGGTATATCTGGCAGGTACAAAAAGTATCCGCCATTACGGGGGAGTATGCGTCTCCCGCCTGGCGCGAAATAACTACCAGTGTTTTTATGGCAACAGAAAAATTCATGCTGGCAGATTATTCTGGCAGTTATGTGAGTTGGAAAGATTTTGGCCAGTTTATATATGGACTCAACGATAAGAAAGATGTATTGCCGCCCGCGGTCAGGCAGCGTGTGCATGAATTGACCGATGGCGTTACCGACGTAAAGGAGAAAGTGAAACGGTTGTATGATTATATGCAACAGAATACGCATTATGTAGGGATACAACTGGGCATAGGAGGGTGGCAACCATTTGATGCTACGTACGTCGCTAATAATAAATATGGTGATTGCAAGGCGCTCTCCAATTTCATGCGTGCACTGCTAAAGGAGGCAGGTATCCGGTCATTATATACCCTTATTACAAATAATAGCGACGACAATTATCTTTTGACTGACCTGCCATCGGCGCAATTCAACCATGCAATTTTAATGGTACCGAATGCCAGTGATACTACATGGCTGGAATGTACAAGCCAGACGACCCCTGCCGGTTATGTTGGCGGGGGTAATGGCAACAGGTATGCCCTGGTCGTAGATGAATCCGGTGGTACGCTTGTACGCACACCACGCTACGGCGTGAAGGAAAATCTCCAGGCACGCCACATAAATGCCACACTAGATGGTGAAGGTAATTTGCAGGCACGTGTAATGACTAGTTATAGTGCTGAAAGGCAGGACAGGCTGCATTCAGTCATCAACAACATGTCTAAACAAAAATTGATGGATTTTCTGAAGGCAGACCTGGATCTGGCGACATATGATATCCGCGATTTTAAGTACAATGAAATAAAGAGTGAAATTCCGGTCATCGATGAAACACTCGATCTTATCGCTGACAATTATGCTACAGTTACTGGTAAGCGCATTTTTATCATGCCCAACATTTTTACCCGAAGCAACCGCTTGTTGCAGGTTGAAGAAAACCGCCGCTATGATATTGTTTTGAATTTTGAATTCAATGACATCGACAGCACGGAAATAAAACTGCCTGCAGGCTTTGTGCCCGAATCAATGCCTACCGACGTGAAAGTAGAATCTAAATTTGGAAAATACACAGCTTCTGTAAAGTTGGTAGGCAACAGCCTGTTTTACTATCGGAACTTTGAACATTATAGCGGACGATTCGCACCTGATCAATACGCTTCGCTGGTAAAATTTTACGAAACCATCTACAAGGCAGATCGCAATAAGGTCGTTCTAATAAGAAAAGAGACACCCTGAGAGATAAAAGTTAAAAGATAAAAGATAAAAGTTATTTCCATTCGGGGTTTACAATGTGGAATCACTTTTATCTTTTAACTTTTATCTCTCGTGGATTAGCTTTATTTACAAGTACTGCTCAACTGTTTGTCAACGATTTTTTTCATGGCTTCATGCACCTGGGCCCTTTCTTCGCCCAGTAGACTTTTTACAAAAACCAGGTAAGCATAACCGCGGCAGTAATCAATCATTGGCCAGGTGCCAAACAAACCGGGGCTTGCTGCAGCAGTTGTTTTTCCCGATGCATCTTTTTCCAGTACCCAGTTGCCCAGCGCGTAACCATAACCCTCTGCCGACTTTGGTGTATACCTGATCATTTCAGGTTTTGTTTGTGTTTCCATCAACTGGTTTACCGACGCTTCGCTCAATATTTGCACACCGTTGTATTTTCCTTTGTTGAGAAGCATCACCAAAAATTTCATATAGTCGTCAGCGGTAGAAACTGCTCCTCCTGAGGGATTGGGAGCGCTGCCATCAAGCGTGGTAAAACTTGTTTTGCGCATGCCCAATGGATTAAGCAATTTCTGTTTGATGAGCATATCAAATTTCTTCTTACTGATAACTTCCAGCACGCGGGCAGCGATGTTCAAACCAATATTGCCATACCAGAAATCGGTGCCTGTATTGGCGCGTATCTCGCGGGCGGCAAAGCTGTTTACTTCCTCTTCGAGCGATGCAAATTTTTTACGCTGCATTAGTTTCTTGAAAAAATTGGCATCGTCGCTGATACCGGTCATATGACTCAGGCAATGACGAATAGTGATGTAACTTTTAAAGTATTTTTCAAACTCAGGTATCCATTTCACAATTTTATCATCAAGCGAAAGCTTGCCCTCATCCACAAACTGCATCACAAGCGCCGCGGTGAGCCACTTACTGCAACTGGCTATCGGAGCCTGGGTTTTGCTGTTAAACTCTCCCATTTCCTTTTTGTATACCAGGCTGTCGCCCTTCCACACCATTGCCACAATATTAGTACCCAGCAATTTCTGCCTGGATTGCAACTCCTGGTCAAGTTCACCCCAGTTGTACTGGGCATAAACAGGCTGTAAGAATAGCAGGAGAAGGAGTGCGGGGGTGACTTTCATGCAGATGGAACGGGTTTTGTGTGACATAGTTACGGGAATTTTGGCTTGGATTATGTTTTGTTATTAAGGTTTAAAGTTATTTGAATTACGTGTGACCGCACCCTTTTGTACTTCGTTTGGCCTGGTAGCAGGCACTGTGAAACCTTACTTAAAAACTAAAAGACAGCATTTTAAAATATGAACTTAGGAAATTTTACCATAAAAGCTGCTGAAGCATTTCAGCAGGCACAGCAAATTGCTTTCAATGCTAAGAATCCCAACATCGAGACTGAGCATATCCTGAAAGCGTTGCTCGAGCAGGAAGATTCACCTGTAGATTACCTGCTTAAAAAAAACAATGTAACCGTTAACCTGGTAGACAGTAAGCTGGAAGAGTTGATTGTGGGCTTGCCGAAAACTTCAGGCGATCCTGCCCAGTCTATCAGTCGTGATGCAAACAACGTAGTGTTGCGTGCCGGAGCGGCATTGAAGCAATTTAATGATGAATTCGTTACGCCTGAACACCTTTTGCTGGCAATAGTGCAGGGAAGTGATTCTGCAGCAAAACTCCTGAAGAATGCAGGATTGAGTGAGAAGGGACTTATCGCAGCCATTAAAGAATTAAGGAAGGGTGATACGGTAACGTCACAAACCCAATCCCAGGAATTTAATGCGCTGAATAAATATGCCAACAACCTCAATGAGCTGGCCAGGCAGGGCAAGCTCGACCCCGTTATTGGTCGCGATGAAGAAATTCGGAGAACACTGCATATCCTTTCCCGGAGAACCAAAAATAATCCCATACTGGTGGGTGAGCCCGGCGTGGGTAAAACAGCAATTGCTGAAGGCATTGCTCACCGTATTGTAAATGGAGATGTGCCCGAAAACCTAAAATCAAAAGTGATTTATGCGCTTGATATGGGTTTACTGATCGCCGGTGCTAAATATAAAGGAGAGTTTGAAGAAAGATTGAAAGGAGTGGTTAAGGAAGTTGCCTCCAGTGATGGCGAGATAATTCTCTTTATTGACGAAATCCATACTCTCATCGGTGCAGGTGGTGGAGAGGGAGCGATGGATGCAGCTAATATTTTAAAACCAGCATTGGCCCGTGGCGAACTCCGTGCTGTGGGTGCTACTACGCTGAATGAATACCAGAAATTTTTTGAAAAGGATAAGGCTCTTGAAAGAAGGTTTCAAAAAGTATTGATTGATGAGCCAAGTGTGGAGGATGCAATATCTATTTTGCGCGGGTTGAAGGACCGTTATGAAACGCACCACCATGTACGCATAAAAGACGAAGCAATCATTGCGGCGGTAGAATTGTCGAGCCGTTATGTTACCGACCGTTTCTTACCCGATAAAGCCATCGACCTGATCGACGAGAGTGCAGCGAAACTTCGACTGGAGATGAACTCCATGCCGGAAGAATTGGATACGCTGGAACGCCAGATCCGGCAGCTCGAGATAGAACGCGAGGCAATAAAAAGGGAAAATGATGAGGCAAAATTAAAAGAACTAAATACCGAGATTGCCAACCTGGCCGTTGAGCGCGATACACTCAAAGCTAAATGGAAACAGGAAAAAGAACTTGTTGACCAGGTTCAGAATGCAAAGGCCGAAATAGAAAATCTAAAGCAGTTAGCGGAACGTGCAGAGCGTGAAGGTGATTATGGCAAAGTAGCCGAGATCAGATATGGAAAAATAAAAGAGCAGGAGCAATTGACAAATGAATTGATGAAGCAAATACAGGAAAGTGGTGAAAAACGCCTGCTGAAGGAAGAAGTAGATGCGGAGGATATCGCGGAAAGCGTAGCGAAAATAACTGGGATACCGGTGACCAAGATGTTGCAAAGTGATAAAGAAAAACTATTGCATCTTGAAGAACATCTGCATGAGCGGGTAGTAGGGCAGGATGAAGCAATAACTGCGGTAGCAGATGCTATTCGTCGAAGCAGGGCTGGACTCAATGATCCTAAGAAGCCAATAGGCTCGTTTATATTTCTTGGCACTACGGGTGTGGGTAAAACGGAACTGGCAAAAGCGCTTGCAGAATATTTGTTTGATGATGAAAGTATGATGACGCGCATCGATATGAGCGAATACCAGGAAAAACATACTGTGAGCCGGCTGGTAGGTGCACCTCCGGGATATGTGGGATATGATGAAGGCGGTCAGTTGACAGAAGCAGTGCGTCGGAAGCCGTATAGTGTAGTACTGCTTGATGAAATAGAAAAAGCGAATCCGGATGTGTGGAATATATTATTGCAGGTTTTGGATGATGGTCGCCTCACTGACAATAAGGGTCGTGTAGTGAATTTTAAGAATACGATCATAATCATGACAAGCAATATTGGTAGTCACCTGATCCAGGATGCATTTGAAAATGTCAATGATAAAAATGTAGACGAGGTTACGGGCAAGGCCAAATTCGAAGTAATGAACCTGCTCAGACAAACGATAAGACCTGAATTTCTCAACAGGGTAGACGAGATAATCATGTTCCGCCCATTGTTGAAAAAAGAGATTGCAGGTATTGTACGTATTCAGTTGCAGGGATTAAAGAAATTGGTTGAGCAAAGCGGCATACAATTGCAGTTTAGCGATTATGCGCTCGAGTACCTGGCCGAACAGGGATTTGACCCGCAATTTGGTGCCAGGCCGTTAAAACGTCTAATACAGAAGGAAATAGTCAACCAGTTGAGCAAACGTATTCTTGCGGGAGATATCGATAAATCGAAGCCCGTACTGGTTGATGTGTTTGATAATACGGTTGTATTCAGAAACGAAGTGCCTGAAAAGGTTAAGTAAGAAAAAGTGGGATGAAAAAAAGGGCCCCGACGAAATCGTCGGGGCTTTTCTTTTGGTTGGTGGTGGAATGATTTATGAAGAGTACATTGATTAATAAAAAAAGGCAGCCCTATGAATAAGGCCGCCGTCTAACGCTAACGATTGCTATTCTTGAGAAAGTTTCACAGTTTCAGTTGAAATAGAAGTCGAGTCAACAGTAGTTTCGTCTTCTTCTTTTGCTTTTTGTTTTTCAATAAAAAGCGCTACCGCATTGATATGATCCAGCCTTTCTGATTTGGTAAGTGTGGTCATACCACCATGCCCTTCATAATAGTAATGCACGCTGATATATTTCTTTACGTGATTTCTTGTTTCCAAAGGCAGGAATCGTTGCAGTACCCAGAAGTTGCGGCTACCTGACTTTTTGATAGCAGCATACACATAACCGGGACCACTGTTATAAGCTGCGATGGTCAACAACCAGTCGTCGAACAGGCGGTACAGGTAAGCAAGATATTTTGCTGCTGCGACAGTGCTTTTATAAGCATACAATCTTTCATCATACTTTCCTTTCACAGTCAGGCCACACAGGCGTGCTGTTGATGGCATGAATTGCCACATGCCTTTTGCACCTACACGCGACACTGCACGAGTGTCGAGCTTGGATTCGATAACTGCCAGGTATTTTAATTCTACCGGCAGCATATGTTTGGTAAATACCGAATCGATCAGGGTAAAACGTGCTTCACGGTCTGCTTTGATCTTATCGAGACTTGTAGCATTCCTTTTATGGTGGTCATTTACGAATTGCGTAACATTCCTGTTTAGTACAATTCGGGGAGCATTGTCAAGTATGCGTGTAGCATCCACAGGAGTACATATACAATACCCTTCTGCGTCGAATGTATGCGTTAATACAGACAATGAATCATGAATGGTTCTGAATGAAGCTGAGTGGTCACTGCGCGAAGTGCGGGCCGTGGTATCGGAAGATGCGGCCATGAATACAAAGCTGCCAACGATAAGTGCTGCCTTATGTAGTTTTCTCTTCAACATCGTTTTCATTTTATAGATAAACAATGCCGACCCGAGGGGTATGGATTTCTGAATAGACGTTTAACGCAGGATAATCGGAGTAAAACAGCAGGTTCCGGGGTACGGACGGATTTAGGCTTTTCAAAAACGGAACGCTGTAATAATGCTATAAAGAACAACGTAAAACTAATAGGCAAAATCCGCAGCACATAGAGTAAAACAACGCACTTATCCACTGCCACCGTTAATTGGGTGAGAATCATTGGTGGACTTTTACGATACTGCAAAAAAGTCAGGAAAAAACTTTTTTTATTCGTAGAACTACGAAGGAAAATGTGAAAATGTGGAGATGTTGAATGTGGAAATGAAAGGAAGAGTAAAATAAAAGATGTGGCTATTGTTATTCTGGTTATAATTTTTACATCACATATTTGATCATTTTCGCAATGAAATTCTCGCACAGCAGTACAAACAATTTCCACATCTCCACATTTTCACATTTCCACATTTTCTCTAGATCCATTTATTCCGACGCTTGTCCCAACTGGTGACACCGATTTTGAATTGAATGGGATTGCGGAACTGGTTGGCTGCAGAACCTATAATATATATCCCAATCTTGAATTTGGCCAGGGGATCGAATGGCCATTTAAATACGCGTTCAACTCCCGCAAATATTTCACCGTAACGCAGGTTTCGCTCCGGCGCCACGAGGAAGCCGCCACCAGCAATTTCCCTTAGCTTCAATTTTTTCAGGAAAGGGATCTTATTAATGATCGCACCATTGAATTCATGTACATAATGCCCCTGGTAAAAACGTTTGAATAAGGGAAAGGTGGAATCGAGCGACTGGAAAGCTTCATGCGGATTCATAAAGAGTAGAGGGTCGCCTCTTCGTTGAAACTGGTAGTCTACCAGGCGGAGATCTTTTGTGTTGATGAATGTTCCGGACCTGATCTTGTATTTAGAAATACCTGTAACGCCCAGTTTCAGTTCCTGCTCGATCCCAAACTCCAGGAAGTCAAAATTTACTTTGCTATTCATAATTCCCGCAACACCTTTTTTCCAGCTTGCATAAAACGTTGGCCATTTGGAACCGAGGATTATTTTTTCCTTTGGTTCACGGATATAACGTTGTCCGGGAGTATATCCCAATTTTATACTTCCATACACTGCATTGTATGGATCGAAAGCTACAGCCTGGTTGTCTTCAAGGATCTCGCCAAAAAGACTGTCTATCTGCGAATTGGTTTTATAGTCACTCAGCGAACGTCGAAAGGCGAAGTCGAGATCAGTATAAAGAAAAAGTCCATTGAAGAGTTCAAGGCCATGACCGAAACCCAGTGAATTGTTTAGGTAAAAATTATTTCGCTTGATCATATTGATCCACGCATCACCTTCATATATGTATTGAAACTCCCTACCGAGTTCTATTCGGTAAAATCCACGGTTGAATGGGTTATACATCCTCGTAAAGCGAACACTTCCATTTACATCATTATTACGAAAACCGTAACTAACATTGAAGAACAGTGCAATGTTCTTACGCGAAGGATATGTTTTGGTGTAGAAAACCCCACCGCTGATCCTGGAGCCGCCAAAATTGAAGGGCTGGTACATGGCACTAACTGGTAGAAGATGCCACGACCTTTCTTTCTCCCGATTGTAAATGGTTTGGCCAAATAGCAATAATTTTTTCCAGGTAAACTTATTGGTAAGCCGGTCAATGGAATCCAGGTAGGCCCTGGAAGTTACGATTCGTTGAATACTATCTTTATACCTTATATATCGAATCTCTTTTTCGGTAAGTGGTTCCGTTCTTGTTTTTTCCCAAAAGCTGCTATCTCGTTCATATGCTTCCTGGGCAGTAATGCTCACTTCGTTGCCAAAGTATTTTTGAGGAAATTTCTTATACAGCTCAAAATCTTTGTACGCCGCAATAGTCTCACCGGAAAGTTTTCTTTTATTGCTTTTAGCATAATAATTAAACTGTTGCCGGGTAATCATCCAGGCGGAATCTTTTACCAGACTATATTGCTGCTTTACTTCAAAGTAGTCATATTCCGGGATATGATATCCGGGCAACCGGAATCGTGCACTTAATATTACCCAGGCACTGTCGAGTATTTCAAGCTCTCCTTCTACGGTTACATTACTTAATTCGCGTGGCCGTATACTGATGGTATATACTTTCCCTCTTGTATCTTTTTTTACCTGCAACATTTTGAAGCGATAGGCGGCCAGTCCACTATAACTTATTGGTGAAAGAAAAGGCACAGCCGATAATGCCGGTGCCCGCAATAAATTGTTGTACAGGTTAAAATCGCCATCAGTTAAAGAAAGAAAGAATAAGCTTTCCGGGGATCCTCTTTTTACGATACCTGTTCTTTCTTCTTTAACCCTGTGATTGCTTTCATGATCATAATGTAGCGACACTTCGGCCATGGACATTTTTAGAAGTTCAGGGTCAACCCTGGGGCGCGATGTATCGACGGTTGGCTTTTTACCTTTTTTTTGTTGCCGGCTGGAGGAGTCATGCTGTACCGCTTTGATATATACATTGCAACTATAGGATGCTGAAGCTTCGAGTATAAAGTCTTTCTGACGGATTACATTCCGGATAATTTCTTCCGACCTGTCGCGTGACCGTCCACGCACTACTACTTCAGAAAGGTTTTTGGCGTCGGCGGCTTCGAGTATAAAGTGCTGAACGAGGTTTTTATTGACTACCAGGGAAATTACCTGTGGCTTAAAGCCTACCATGGTAACCACCAGGTCATAATATCCTTCCTCCAACTTCAACTCATAACTGCCGTCTTCCTTACTTACAGTTCCAAGCGTGATATCTTTTATTTTGATACTTGCGAGGGCGAGAGGCTCCAACTTTGTGTTTGTAATGCGGCCGCTGATTTTGAAATATTGGGCATGTAAGGCAAAGCCCAAAAGCAATGTCGCGAAGAGCAAGCAGTAGCGGCGGTACATAAGCGGTTAATAGAACGTAAATATCCGTCATTCGCTTAACGCCAGACAGCCGTTTTTATTTTTCGGATTGTTTTAACATAGGAAAAGAATTCCCACAAAGCCACAATGACCAGGTTTTAGAAATCCCGAGCCGCAGCTGCTGATCCAGTCGCTTTGTGGAAATAAAATTCTCTAAGCATTACCCGCTGTCTTTACAGGGAGCAATTATGCCGGGAAAGTCTAACAGTAAACGTTACTGTATTTTCCCGGCATCCTCTTTATCAGTTCACTTTGTGGATCGATACATTCTGTACTGTCTGTGAATTCCTGTTGATTTCATAAACCACAGTATGATCGTTTTTACGACTGCTGATCTCAACGCGTAACACATCGTCTTCTATTTCGTCGGTATTGAGCATGAATTTTTTGGTCAGCGAATTACCGGCAATTGTTTCCTTGTAAAGTACATTACCATACAAATCGCGGATCTGCAAAATGTAATCTTTCTCAACACTTGCGTTTGTGAAATTCAGTTCAAATACTGGCTTGCTACGGAAGTTTCCAAGAAATTTAAATTCTACAGAAACGGTTTTCGGATCTTCTTTGACAGAACCTGCATTAGCTGCGGTAGTAATCAGGAAACCTGCCAGGGCAATTGCCACGTTACGGAAGTTAAATAGAGCTTTCATAATGATTATATTTAAAGGTTAATAAAACACGTACTGGTAAATCAGTCAGGGGCAATCGTGGGGCAAACATTCGGGGGCAAACAAAAGCCGGAAGGCAAGCTGGCTGAGAGTGGCAAGAGGCCAAACAAAGGAGTAGGTAACTCGTATATTGGATCAGCCAGAACAAAAGTAGGTAGCTGATAATGCCCCTGCAAACCATCTTTTAACTCATTTACGTGTGGGTAAGACGGCGGCTTATTCATTAAAATGTTTAAAATCAATGAATTACAATCCCGTTTTTGATGATGGCCAAACTTCAATCCCGCTATTCACATATAAAATCCACCACGGAATTTCAATGAAGTAAGCGGGGAGTGAGACTATTTTGTAATTATAATCACCTGGTAATCAAGTAATAACTTTGCTAAAAAGGAAATTAGTATTTCATTTGGTAACGGTGGGTGCAAAAAATTGCTACCTTCAACCGCCTTCAGGAGTTATCGGATACGTATAAAAGGCTTTTATTCAACCAAATGACAGGAATATTGTTATTTAGTTAGCAACGCCGAACCGAAGCTTGGGGAAGAACTAAAAAAAGGAGTTTAACATGGCATTTAAGAAAGATGATGTAATTATTATCGAACCCAAAGAGATGTTCGTGGGCGAAAAAAACGCCCCCGTTACCTTGATGGAATTTGGCGAGTATGAAAACGAGGATTGCGCCAAAGCAAACGAGATCGTGAAGCAGTTACTGGAAGAGTACGAAGGAAAGATCAGGTTCCAGTTCCGTCACTTCCCGTTGACAATGGTGCACCAGCGTAGTTTGAAAGCCAGTGAATCAGCAGTGGCTGCTGGCCAGGAAGGCAAGTTCTGGGAAATGCATAATGTCCTCTTCAACAATCGTCGTAGCCTGGGTACTACAAGTCTTAAACTACATTCAAAGGAGGCAGGTGTAAAGAATAAGAAGTTTCTTGACGACCTCGTGAATGGTGTATACGGCTGGCAGGTGCAGGACGACCTGAAAGAAGGTATCAACCGCGGGGTAAAGGAACTACCTGCATTTTTCATCAATGATGAGCCTTTTACCGGCAAACCTACTTTTGCTAATCTTAGTGCAGCCATCGAATTGGCTCTTAAGAAAAGCAAGAGGAAAACGGCTGCCAAGCAAAGAGCCTAAGCAATAGAGTGCTTATAAAAAATTGAATCCTGCGAAACCGCAGGATTTTTTTATGTCGTACTTCTCAGCTTTTAAATTCGCCACGGAAAAGTAATTTGTATTTTGGTAAAAGGAGACATGGCAGAACCATTCGGCTTTAATACTATTATCTATAGTAGTTATCTACGGCGCGATTGTGGTCTTCTTTTTTGCCTTGGCTCATAAGCTGGAGTAGGTCCAATTACCTCCGGGGCCTTTGCTTTAGGCACTGGTTTACCCAATAAGTTTTCTATCTGTGCAAACTTGTTTTGTTCGCGCGGGCTTACAAATGTGTAGGCTGTTCCATCCGTCTCCGCCCTGGCTGTACGTCCAATGCGGTGAACGTAATCTTCACCATCGTGAGGCACGTCATAGTTGATCACAAGGTCAATATGGTCCACATCGATACCTCGGCTAAGAATATCTGTGGCAACAAGTATGGGCAGGCGCCTGCTGATAAATCCGCGTAAGATCTCTTCTCTTTTCGCCTGTTCCAGGTCGGAATGAATTTCTTCGGCGGGTATTCCTGCTCGTTTCAGGTCGCGCGTCATTTCCTTCACCTGCTGTTTTTTGGAACAGAAGATTATGATAGACTTGAACTGTTTGCTTTTCAGTAATAACTTGATCAATGGCATTTTTTGCTCTTCATATACAATGAATGCCTGCTGTACGATTTTTTCGGGCGGTTTTGAGAGGGCGATATTTATTTCAGCGG
Organism: uncultured Chitinophagaceae bacterium; assembly: GCA_965652975.1. Classification (GTDB taxonomy): domain Bacteria; phylum Bacteroidota; class Bacteroidia; order Chitinophagales; family Chitinophagaceae; genus CADEDV01. The sequence continues at coordinate 58,276 of CBFGYO010000002.1, forward strand.
GCTGATGCAGGATGCGTTGTGCCAGCGACCTGATCTTTGGCGGCATGGTAGCAGAAAACAGCAGGGTTTGTCTTTTTGCGGGGATGCTGTTGATGATACGCATGATATCGTCGTAAAATCCCATATCCAGCATTCTATCCGCTTCATCCAGCACGAGGTACTTTAATTGTTTCAACTTTACGTAACCCATATTGATATGTGCTATCATTTTGCCTGGAGTGCAAACCACAATATCCACGCCACTGGAAAGTGCTTGTTTTTCCTGGATAAATGAGCTACCGTCGCCACCACCATACACGGCAATAGAACTTACGGACGTAAAATAGGAGAGGCCCTCGAGGTGTTCACTTATCTGAACAGCAAGTTCACGTGTGGGCACAATGATCATGGCACTGATATGGTGATCGGTGGGATGATCGGTAAGTATCCTGTTTAGCAAAGGAAGGAGGAAGGCTGCTGTTTTGCCGGTACCCGTCTGGGCAGAAGCAATAATATCTTTGCCCTCCAGGATTAAAGGCATAACCTTTTCCTGTACAGGTGTAGCATCTTCGTAATTGCTGGCGGCAATACCTTCGAGTAATTGTTCGTTGAAATTAAAATCGGTGAACTTCAAGTGAGTAATAAGATTGTTTGGACAGGATTGTTTTCGTAAAGATAGTGCGAAAAAGAGATGGCTTTTCGTATTATAAAAAAGGAGGGTATTGAACCCCCCTTTTTCTTTTAAGCTTATAATGCTCAGGCAATTACCAACGATTGTTGTTAGAATAAGAAGGCCTTGGCTTTCTTTCTTCTTTAGGTCTTGCTTCAGCTACTTTGATTGCACGTCCGTCAACCATAGCACCATCCAATTCTGCAACGGCTTTTTTAGCAGCTTCGTCATCAGACATTTCAACAAAACCGAAACCTTTGCTACGGCTGGTGAATTTGTCCATAATCACTTTTGCAGAAGTTACTTCTCCGTACTCTGCGAAATAAGACATCAGGTCTTCGTCTTGTACAGCGAAGCTCAGATTTGAAACATAAATGTTCATTCAAAAAAATTAAAACGTAATAAATACTTGAGAAAAACGCAACGTAAAGAAGACTAACTATTAGCAGAAAAAATGCGTAGCAGAAAAAATCGTTCACTTACAAAATGTCGTCGTAACTCAAATTAACAGGGCAAATATAGGTATTTAAAATTAGAAACAATGTTTATTTTAAGTTAAGCCTCGGGCTGCGAGCCTCGAGCATCGAGCAAGAAATCTTGTTCGTAGTTCATGACTAATTTCAGTTATGACTTTACACATTGTTTAAGTTGGTTAATATTTAAAGATGCTCTGATCGATTCTGGCTCGAGGCTCGAGGCTCGCAGCTCGAAGCTAGTTCCCAGGTGGTTCCGCATTCAACATCTCACTACTTTCTTCTCTCTTACGCACTCCAAAATTATAACGAAGATTAATACCTACACGTCTTGTATCCGACTGTCGCATACCATAAGCATCTACCGAACCCTGGCTAAGTATAAATTCATTTTTATTAGTTGCAAACATGTCATTGATGCTTAGAGTAACGATAAGTTTTTCTTTCAGGAATTTCCGATTAATGCTCGCATTCAGCGATCCGAAGGTGCTGAGTTCATACAATTGCTGCTGTCCTTTAAATCGTACAAAACCATTAAGCGACGCCTGGGAAAGCCTGCCTAGCTTCAGCGTATGATAAGTGAAAAAAGTCCAGGATCCCTTGTTAAATGCCAACGGTTCGTTTTCATACAATCCATCATACATATTATAGTTGTACTGGGCGCCAAGAACGAAAAAATATTTTTTACCAGGTGGTATTGCACCCAGTGCGCGCAGGTACCATTCCTTGTTGCGCCCGAGATTGTCAGAAGTTCGGTAAGCATGACTTCGACTACTATCAGCCTGGTAGATTACTGTTGTAAATATGTCTTTCGTATCATTAAAGCCTACAGCAAGTATCGGCCGCTCATCTACACTGATATTCGCTTCATAGTTGGTGGTAAACTGCGGTCGAAGTGCGGGATTACCAATTTCAGTGAGATAAGGATCTACAAATCGGGGGAAAGGGTTTAGTTGCTCGTATACTGGCCTGGTAATGCTGCGGCGATATACCAGGTATGCCCTTAAGTCGAATCCAGCAATCGACATCACTTTTTTACTCAGGTATATATAAGGAAATAGATCGGTTCTATGTATTGTAAAAGATGTATCTGAAGGAATAAGTTGTCTGCCTTTCATATTAGTATTCTCTAACCTTAGCCCGGCTTTAATTACAATATCCTTTATGGTTTTTGAACCCTGGAGATAGGCTGCATTGATATTCTCATTGTAATTGAAAGTATTGGTGCGGGTATTGTCCTTTACCCGGTTGCCTCCAATTTCGCGATAATAATCAGTAACACTGTTATAGTCCAGGAAAGAACCCTTGATGCCCGTTTCTACCACAAACTTTTTCTTCAATTTCCATCGCAGGTCCGACTGCAGTGTAAGAAAGTTACGCTTGTTGAGGCTATTCCCGCCTCCATTTGCATTGGGATATGCCGGCGCTATAAAAGATGTTTGAAATGCCTGGTCAGCATTATTCTTTGAATAAGTATGTGCCACTTCATTTGTCCACTCCGAGCCAAGAGAATCAAACTTGAATTTGGTGGAAAATGTATTGTTGAGAATAAAAGTAGATCCGTAATTGCTTACATAAGAAATGTTATTTGTCCTTACACCATTATCGACAGTACTGCTGATGATGCTTTGGTTTTGACTTTTATTGTTGAAATCATTTTGGCTCACCCTTCCATCAAAGCTCGTTTCCCAGCGTTTATTCCAACTATGACTTATGCCATACCCGGCATAGTACACAGTAGAATGATATTTTGTAAAGGCATCCTGCGACAATATCGAATCAGGTCGGAAAAGCCTGTTAGTGGTTATCCGTTCATACGTATCACGATTGCTAAAATTTAAGTTTACATAGGAACTTCGCCTGCCGTCATTGTTGTTCAGGTTGAATCCGGCAAACTGGTTGCCATATGTTCCCTGTTGTAACCCCGCATTTACACTGCCAGTCATCCCTACTTTCACGCCTTTGCGCAACACCACATTTACAATGCCACCACTGCCCGATGCGTCATATTTGGCTGAAGGGGTGCGTAATATCTCGATCTTGTCGATGGCATTTGGAGGAAGGCTTTTAAGCATTGTAGCCACGTCTGCCGCACTCATCTTCATTTCTTTGCCATTAATATAGACGGTAGCAGGAGAGGAGCTGC
>CBFGYO010000003.1:0-60671 GCA_965652975.1 uncultured Chitinophagaceae bacterium
ATTTCCATATTTCCATATTTCCACATTCTCCTCAGGCGCGCACGAGTCGTAGAAAATTCTTTCTTTTTAGATAGTACCAGAACAGGAACAGCAGGATTGGAGTAAAACTCAGGAGTTTTAAAATGAAAATGCCTGTGAAGAATCCAAGCAGGTAAAGCACGGCAAGTACAAAGAAACCACCGAGCAATTGCTCATCGGTAATGGCGCAAGCCACTTTGAAATGGTAGTAACTCGGTTCTTTAAAACTTAAGCCAATGGGTTTGGTAATATGAAAGCCGTCGGTAACTACGATGTTCGGATGGTCATCGGTAAGAGCGATCACAACGGGTTTGTCATTCATCAACGGGAATATAGCTCTGCCGTTTACAACCACGCGTATCCTGAGAAAACTCAGTAGTGCCTGGTTGCTGCGTTTGATGACGATATAATAGGGAGCCGGTATAGAATTAGTTTTTAAGGATGATGCGAACTACATCTATCTACACCCTCGCTCCCGCTCTGTTTCCCGCTCTCATCGCAGAGCGAGAAACCGAGCGAGAGCGATGAGCGCACAAGCTCTTTTTAAACGCGCTGATAATTTGCTTCAACGCTACTACGGGAAGAAATGCCCGACCTATATCCCTCGCTCCCGCTCTGTTTCCCGCTCTCATCGCAGAGCGGAAGCACAAAAGCTCTTATTTCAATGCGCTGATAATTTGCCTGAATTCCACCGCCGAAAGTGATGCTCCGCCCACCAGGCCACCATCTACATCAGGACTGGCAAACAATTCCGCCGCATTAGCGCCTTTCACACTACCTCCGTAAAGAATAGATATTTCTGCCGCCGTATTTTGTCCATATTGCGCGGCCAGTATAGAACGAAGATGTGCATGCATTTCTTGTGCCTGCGCAGTACTGGCTGTTTTACCGGTGCCGATCGCCCAAATAGGTTCATAAGCAATGATCACCTCCTTGGCTTCTTTTGCCGACAGGTGAAATAAAGATTCTTTCAATTGCACAGCCACGTGGTCATTTTGTGTACCCGCTTCGCGGATGGCGAGCGGCTCGCCACAACAAAATATAGGAGTAATGAATTGTTCGAGACAACGGCTAATTTTCTCGGCCAGTTGCGCATTGCTTTCATTAAAATATTCTCTTCGCTCACTATGACCTACAATGCAATAAGGCACCCCGATGGAATGCAGCATGGCTGCTGATATTTCACCGGTATAGGCTCCCGCGGGCAGGTGGTGACAGTTTTGTGCAGCAGCGTAGTAATTGGTTTCGTCATCAACCTCGCTTCTCGTCATTAATAAATACGGAAAAGGCACGGCAAAGATCACTTTTTGGTGCGCCGCCAGTTTTATCCGGTCCACTAGAATATCATCTAATAATTTTTCTCCCTGCTGGTAGGTCAGATTCATTTTCCAGTTGGCTGCTGCTATCTGTTTTCTCATAATGTTATTGGTTCCTTTTAAAGATCTCGATTTGCCCTGCGGGCGCGTTTTGTATTTAAAAATTGTCAAAGATATATTTCAATATACTTTTTTCATTATCAGTTATGCCCTGCCCTTTCAACTGCTTCCAGCCATGTATGTCCAATAGTGCTTTGTTGAAATCATAGCGTCGCACCCCCTCGCTTCCCCACGAAAAACTGGGAATATGTTTGGGCGTCAGGCCCATTCCTGCTACATGGCAACATACACCGATCACCGTGCCGGTGTTGATAGAAGTATTGATGGTGGTGCGTGAATAATCACCCATCATCACACCGCATTTTATACCCGCATTCATTTCTCCTTTTGATGTCCATACCCTAACTGTACTGGCATTGTTTTTCAGGTTGCTATTAGTAGTTCCTGCACCCATATTGCACCATTCGCCAATAACGGAATCTCCAAGGTACCCATCATGTGCCTTATTGGAATATCCAAACAGTACAGAATTTTTAATTTCTCCGGCGGCAATGGAATAAGGTCCCAACGTGGTAGCTCCATAAACTTTAGCTCCCATCTTCAGGCAGGCGCCTTCGCCCATCGCGAAAGGTCCGCGAATAACGCAGCCCTCCATCACTTCCGCGTTGCGTCCAATATATACCGGCCCGGTGGATGCATTAATAATGGCATGTTCTACCCGCGCACCTTTTTCTATGAATAGATTACCCGGTGCTATGATTTTATTTGTACGTGATGGCGTAGCCGAGATGCGCTTGCCTGTTAGCAATTTAAAATCCTGGCGAATGGCAAAGTCGTTCAACTGGAAAATTTCCCATGGGTAATTGATCGTTGTAACTGGCCCTTCGAGCAAAACCGCCCGGGTAACCTGCACTTTGTGTTTATCGCGGATCTGCTTGCGGGTAAACCGAAACACAATGCCTGAACTACCCTCTGCTGCAATGAATTCCCCATCCTTCAACTTACGTACGGCTTTGATGATTGCCGGCGTGGGTAAAACGTTGCCATGCACCATCAGGCAATAGCCGTCATCACTGGCAGCTTCTTCCAGGGTCATAGAACGATGAAGGTCCTTGTAATCATCTTCCTTGCGGTCGTAGGAAGGTAACTTTAGCATTTTCTCCCATTTCTCCCTGATCGTTAAGATACCTACACGGATATCCTGTATCTGCCGCGTGAGCGTAAAAGGATGCAGGTTTTCCGGTTGGCAAAATTCTTCTGTAAAAATGATCTTGTTCATGGATGGGTAATGCCAAAAATAAGGAAGAATCATTTACTGGAAGAAGTGCGGGAAACGGGGAGATAACAACACGCACTCACGCTTCTGCTCGTTACGCCCTTTGCAACGGAAAGGCTGTCTTATTGTTAAGTATAATAGAACGAAGAATAATTGGTATGGCCTTTGAATTGTAAATTCTGTAAAACCACGTTGTAAAATGAAATCGACTATTAAATTAGCGGTAAGTATTGGACTTATTTATCTAGCAGCAAAAGCTATATCTCGCATTAACCGGAACACCAAAAACAGCAGTAGACTTAGGAAAGTAGCAAACGAGGGGTACGAAACTGCGATCGACGTACTTTTTCCGGAAAAGCAGACGAAAGGACGGCTCCATTATGGACCTGTTATCCCTGCATGATTTGTTGACGGCTGTACACAAAAAAACCCCGAAGAGGAATCTCCGGGATTTAAAGTATAGCCATGAAAAACAAAAATAGTTCTGCTATAAAACTACAGCATTATTTCTTTTTCTCATATTTCTTCTTGAATTTATCGATACGACCCGCTGTGTCTACCAGCATATTTTTACCTGTAAAGAAGGGATGAGATGTGTTGGAAATTTCCAGTTTAACAAGGGGGTACTCGTTGCCGTCTTCCCATTTCACCGTTTCTTTAGAACCGGCAGTTGAGCGGCTAAGGAAGGAATGGCCGTTGCTCATGTCTTTAAAAACTACTAACCGGTAGCTTTCGGGATGGAGACCTTTTTTCATAACTCTTTGATTTTTAAGGCTGCACGGATTTTGCCGTACATTTGAAAAGATTAAATTAAGTCGGCAAAGGTAGGCTGGATGTGGTTTTCATCCAAATAATATTCTTTAACGTTCAACAAGGTGTACTGGTTGATTGCCTATTCTCATGTGGATTTCTCGCGGCGTACGCTGCACTTTGGCTCTTCTATTAAAGGCAGCAACAACGCAGCGATCGCTGCGTGAAATTGCCCCCGGGTAGGCCATAAAAGATGAAAGCACCAAGTTTGTTTTTACTCCAGCTTGCGCTTTCGTAATAACTAACCCGATGCTTTCTGGAATTACTTCCGACTTTTGAAGGTCTTCCGTAATCCCTGTTACAGATTCTTTTGTTGCCAAAATTTTCCGTAACTGTTGTAAATTGAAGATAGCATATTCAACTACCCTTTTCCAAATTTTTCTTGTTGTAGTTCTCCACGATAAACCCACTGGTTATCCACCACTATTTTCTTAATTACAGGTTTTAGTCCCGCATATTCACATATTGCAGCGGAATTCCCAGGTTAGCGGTTTTGCAAAGCTGGATTACCGCCTGCAGGTCGTCAATTTTTTTGCCCGTAACCCTTACAAGATCGTCATTGATGGATGCCTGCACCTTCATCCCGCTGTCTTTTATCGCTTTTACGATCTTTTTGGCGTCTTCCTGGCTCAGGCCGTTTCGAACCTTCACTTCCTTTTTCCACACCTTACCGCTTTGAGATCCCTCTTTGGACGTATCAAACGCTTCGGGTGCTATACCCTGCTTATGTGCCCGGTTGATCAAAACGTCGATCAACTGTCGCATTTTCATATCGTCGTCGGTCTCCAGCTTCACTACAAAGTCTTTTTTGTCGAGGTTGATCACCACATGCGAACCTTTGAAATCAAACCGGTTTGTGATTTCCTTGGTCGTTACGTTCACCGCATTGTCCAGGGCCTGGGCTTCTACTTTGCTGACGATATCGAATGAAGGCATGGTTCAGTTTTTTATTAATAAAAGTTATACTTAACGATTTCAAAAATAGTCCTTTCAGGAAAGATAAAAACTAAAAGATAAAAGTGGTTTCATTCGGGACTTCTCAGGAAAATTCCGCCAAAAAAAGTCCCCCGTAAAAACGGGGGACGAACATGCACATGAGAAAACTCTCATGAAAAACTGACTATTATTGACCGCCCTGGCCCACCCTGTTCTGCTCATCCTGCGAACTCGCAGCACGGCGGCGGGGCTGTTGATTTTGTTGGGTCGTTTTACCAAAGCGCCATGTGAATGTGCCCGACACCTGGCGAATATCCGGGCGACTCAGGAATGATCCATCAATGAGGCCATATTTATTGTGCCCTTCAAATTTCTGCCAGGCAAAGGGGTCACGCACATTTAGTCGAACAGTTCCCTTGCCCTTCATCACCTGTTTCTGCAATCCAATTGCCATTTGATAGATTGGCTCCATCTGTGTTAAATTATTCAAAGATTTATACCTGTAAAAACCTGTAATCTCGCCGGTGAATCCTTTGCTTATTGTAAAGCTGTTGGTGACATTGAAAGAAAATGAAGTATACTCCATATCAATCTTTACTGTATCATACACGCCGCGGTAACGGTTATTATATACGTTGCCAAAGAAATTCATGTTCCACCATTTGGCGACTGTTATGGGTGCAGTGATGGCTAAACCGACATTACGAAATTCAGCAACATTATCTACTGTCAGGTACCTGATCTTGCTATTTGGTTCCGGTTTAATTATCTGCGAGATCACATCGTCTGTATTACTGTAATTAAACGTGGTGATGTATTTATCCTTGAATGCGTAAGTGAGTTCAACGTTGTGCGTATACTGCGGCTTGAGGTAAATATTTCCCTGGCGATATGATAAAGTATCGAGGAAATAGGTGAAAGGATTCAGGTCCTGGTAATTTGGCCGGTTGATGCGACGTCCGTACGAAAGGGTCAGGCTATTCTTTTTATCGATAGTATACCTTGCAAAGGCTGTTGGAAAAAGGCTTGTATTATGCCTTGTAAAGGTTTCGTTGTTGATAACCTGGTGTCCCTTTGCATTTGTATTTTCCAGGCGCAATCCTCCCTGGAAGCTCCACTTCTTAATTTCCTTGCTGAAGCTGGCATAAGCGGCATTGATATTTTCATCATAGATAAAATGATTGGACCGGATAATATCTGTCTCCCATTTACCATTGAGAAAACGCTCGTATTCTACAAGATTATTATTCTTTACATAACTGAATTTAACGCCCGCTTCAAAACGCCCACCTTTGAATGGCTGCAGGTAGTCACTTTTGAATGTATAGATATCAATATCAGATGGCAAATGACCTCTCAGGTAAGAAGTTCCCGTCATCACCAGGCTACTATTATAAAAATCGGTCTGGAGCAACATGTCGGAAACACTATTATAAACTACGTAGTCAAAATCCATCGTTAATTCTTTACCGGTTGTATCAAATGTGTGCTTCCAGTTCAGATTCAACGTACCATTCTTAAACTTGATATCATTAACCGTAGAGGAATTCAACCTGCTTTCGAGCTGGTGATTTTCATCTTCCAGAGTTGCAACGGTAGTAGGCGTGGGATGTCCGTGAAAATCAAATCCACTAACCACTATGCCGAATGTGTTTTTCTTATCAGCAAACCAGTCCATCCCGAGTTTCAACAGATAGTTGTTGTTGCGGAATTTAAATCTCGTTTCGGTATAATTATACCCGGTGATGTCTTTGTCTGTATCGAGAAATTTGTTCTCGAGGTTCATTGTATTCTCACCCTTATTAAAATTGGGATTGAAATTGCCGAAGAAATTTAATTTGTTCTTGCGCCAATTGAACGTAATGCTATTTTGAGATTTAGGAATAAGGTAAACTGCATCACGTGGTTTATATATACTTGTCGTTGCCCCAACCATAATGGTGCCATTGAAGCCAGCATTCCTGCCCTTTTTTGTTTTTATGTTGATTACACCAGAATTTCCCGATGCATCATATTTGGCAGATGGATTTGTCATGATCTCGATCTGGTCAAGAGCCGAAGCGGGCATATTTCTCAACAGGTTGGCCAGGTCGGTGGCAGAGAGGTAGGTAAGCTTTCCATCCATCATTATGATTACACCCTGTTTACCTCTCAAACTTATGTTGCCATCATTGTCTACCGCTACGCCTGGAGATTTTTCCAGTATTTCAAGGGCAGTAGCGCCTGCACTTGTTGGCGAAGCCTCCACGTTAACGACGGTCTTGTCGATCTTGGTTTCAATAAATGGTTTTTTCGATGTCACCACTACTTCTGAAAGTCCCTTTGCCTTTTGAGTGAGTTTCAACACGCCCGCATCTACAGTTGAATTGCCTGCATCTACTGTTACCACTTTAGTGAATTCACGGTCAAACCCAACCGAGCTGCCTGATATGATATAACTACCGTCCGCCACTTTATCAAAGGCATACTTACCATCCTTATTGGTAGCAACTGCTTTTACCAGCGATGAATCCTTTGCATTCAACAGTGCCATCGATACTGATTGCAAAGGCTTACCGGATTGATCATGGATGGTACCGGAAATCTTACCCTGCTTCGTTTGCGCATGTGCGCTTATGGAGAGAAAGGTGATAAGTAAGATTGTAAAAAAATTTCTCATAATTATGCTTAAAGGTTAATGATCAGGGTTTAAAGATGAAGCTAAATGACATAGCTTATGACAGAATTATGACAAGTTTCGTAGTTACCGTGACGAAGGGTAATTTATCCTTACCGATACACCAACGGTTTAAAACCCGGTTCAAAGAAAAAAAGAGCGAAATGGAGTGACATTTTTTACATCAATAACTACAAAAGGAAATCCCCGGCTAAAAAGTGACCGGGGATTTTTTTCATGGCTCCATTTGGAATAAGGTTTAATGGGTTAATGCATCTGATTAGTTGCCCACTTTAACTCGATTGGTTTCATCATCGGCACCACCTTTCTTACGTTGACCGGCACCATTCATCTTTCCTTTGCTGAACCTCCAGGTAAAGCTGACACTCACTGCGCGGCTATCATTTACGTCCTTGAAAGTGGCATCCACATCACTGTACTTGCTGTATCCTTTGAATGTATTTCCGGCAAAAATGTCGCGGAAGTTCAGACGTACTGTTGCCTTGTTCTTTAATATTTGTTTGGTGAAAGCTGTATTTACCTGGCCGATAGGTTGGATGAAGATCACGCCCTCCAGGCCCTTGGTACGGTAAAAAGCACTGATCTCCGCACCCCATCCTTTGCCCCACTTGAATTGCTGTTGCAACTGCATCATCGCACCTGTAAGGCTCAGCGATACAAATTCCTTATTTACTTCACCTGCATATTTATTATTATAAACATTCACATACACATTACCACTCCACCATTTTGTAATCTCTTTGGACGCAGAAACAGAAAGACCAAATTGTTTCAGGCTGGCAATGTTTGCTTTTTTGATAAAGGTTTCATTGCTGGCTGAATTTTGCTCAAGTACCTGCTGGATAATATCAGTTGTGTTGGTATAATTGGCAGTCGTTGTAAGAAACCCTTTATAAGTATGGCTCAACTCGATATTATGCGAAAACTGAGGTTTCAGGTTAGGATTGCCCTGTTGGAAAGTATACCTGTCAAGGAAATTAATGAAAGGGTTCAGGTCCTGGTAATCGGGACGATTGATCCTGCGGCCATAATTAATAACAAACGAATTCTTCTCGCTTGGCTTGTACTGGATGTAGGCCGTTGGAAAAAGTTGCGTATAATTTCTATTGAACTCTTTGTCGGCAGCCACAAACTTCTCCTGCGCCGGATCGTATTCATACCCTGTAGAGTGTCCCTTTGCGTTCGTATTCTCTAAACGAAGACCCAACTGGCTCGTCCATTTTTTACCGAATGGACGGCTATAGTTCACATATGCAGCATTGATATTTTCTTCATAAATAAAATGATTGCTACGACTACTATCCAGTATTGACTGGCCGTCGATAACGTTATTATAAATAGCGTTGTTGTCCGTCTCAACAAAACTTGTTTTAAGTCCTGCTTCAAACTTGGCGCCTTTTTTCAATGGCAGTGTGTAGTCAACCTTTCCACTATATATTTTTATATTCTGTGGCAGGGTACCAATAAGCGTATCCGGTGATTGAATGGTGGAAGGATTCCCAAACTCATCATAGTAATAGCTGAACAGCGGTTGATAATTGGTCGATTTGTATTGGATATAATCAAGATCACCTGTCAACTCCTGTCCTGCTGAATCCAGCACCGTACGGAAATTCAGATTGGCGCTATAATTTTTCCATTTTTCATCATTCCAGGTTACTGCTTTTGTCTGACTTCTCAATTCACCATTTGGGTTATAAATGAGCGAAGATGTATTGCTTTCCCAATGACTGGGGTTGTAAAATCCATTCACTACCACGCCGAGCGTAGTCTTTTTGCTCACTGAATAATCCAGCCCGATCTTACCGCTATAAAAATGACTTTGATTCTCCATCTCCGACAACTGGTCAAAGATCGTTGTCACATTTTTTGTAAGCGGTTCGCGAAAAGTGCGGTAGATATATAATTCCTCACCGCGATGATTGCGGTTGTAATTGAGATTTGTAAACAGGTTCAGCTTCCCGTTGCGGTAGTTAAAGTTGAAGCCTTCGTTGAAACGGGGATAGCGGCCCTGGGTATAACCCGTTGTAATGCTACCATTATATCCAAACTGCTTATTCTTTTTTGTCTTGATATTAATGACACCCGAGTTACCGGCTGCATCGTACCTGGCTGGCGGGTTGGTCATGATTTCGATCTGATCCAGCTGGCTTGCATTCATGCTGCGTAGCATATTAGCCAGGTCGGCACCACTGAGATAACTTGGTCTTCCATCGATATACACTTGTACACCTTGTTTGCCTTTCAAACTGATGTTGCCATCCTTATCTACCGAAATGCCTGGCGACTTTTCCAATACCTCCAATGCAGAGTTGCCAACGTTGGTTGCGCTTGCTTCTACATTTACTATCGTGCGATCAATCTTCTGTTCGATCAATGGCCTTTTGGCGGTTACCGTTACTCCGCTTACAGCTTTAGCCACCGGAATCAGTTCAATTGTTTTCAATGTCACGGTTGGCTGGGCTTCCGTGATTTCTACAGATTCGGAAAACCCCTTCTGGTGACCAACGGCAGTAATCGATACCAGGTAGATGCCCATTTCGACGGCATCAAATTGAAATCCTCCTGTTTTATCGGCCACGCTCATCTTTGCAACGGAAGAATCTTTGGCCCTTAAAAGGGTTATTGTGGCAGATTCGATGGTTTTAGTGTTTCCATCGATCACCGTGCCTTTAATTTTTCCAACCGGTTTTTGTGCATAACTAACTAAGGATAAGGTTGTTAAAACAAAAGTCAGCGTCGTAAGCATCATCTTTCTCATTCGTGTTGATTTTATAGATCAGTACTAGTTTTTAATTATTACAGTTCAAAGGTAGGTACTTTGCATTACCAAGAACATTGTTTTAAATTAAACGGCCATATTTATGGATGTACGGCCGTTTAACAGGAACATTAGTTTGACGCAGAGCTTTCATCCGGGTTACAGCCTGGTCAATTTTTCTTTTGAAAGGTTTGCTGCTGGTGTGAATGGAAAAAGCAGCAAATGCTCCCGGAATATCAAAGCTAATGGCCGGGAGGGCTTAGGAAAATCAAAAACCGGCCAGTTGCGGCTTTGAATGAGCGAAAGGTGGCTTTGAGGCTACAAACTGTTTTATTACAATCCAAATTCTGCGCGTATGGCGTCCTGGTAAGTACGACCGGAAGTGAGGCGGGTGCCCGATTTGTCGTCCATAATAAAAAGGTAGCGGCTATTGAAGTGACGGTGCATTTCCCGGATTTTCTCGTTATTAATTATATATGACTTCTGGATACGGTAAAAACTTACAGGCAATTTTTCGATGAGTGACGACAAAGATTGGTCGGTCAGGAATTTTTGGCCATCTGTGCTATGTATATACACATATTTATCTTCTGCTTCAAGAAATGCAATGTTTTCAAATCTTACAAGTATGATCCGATCGCCCGTTCTTATCGGAAGTGCTGTAGCTTTCTGCGGAGCCTGTAATTGGCGGATTATTTCCTGGAGTCCATTTACATTGATCGACTGGTTGAGCCGGCCAAACTGCTTTAGTTTTTCAACACTTTGTTGAAGTCTTTCTTCCTTGATAGGTTTCAGGAGATAGTCAATGGAAAAATTTTCAAATGCTTTGATGGCATATTGCTCATAAGCGGTTGTAAAAATTATATTTGGCTTATGCACGAGCTGTTCCAGCACTTCAAATCCCGTAAGATCCGGCATTTGAATATCGAGGAAAATAAGATCAGGTTTCAGGCTTTCAATTTTACTGATAGCTTCCCTCCCATTTCCGGCTTCGCCGATCACCTCGATCAGTTCACGATGTTCCAGCAACAGGTTTTTCATTAACCGTCTTGCTGCAGGTTCGTCATCGATCACTATTGTTTTAAACGCTGGGTTCATTTTTCATCAGTTTATGAATTTGAACAGACACCTGTTTTACCGGCTCGTTATTAAAATGTATCTCGTATACGCCTGGGAATAAAAGGTCCAGCTTGTCAAATACACTTTTTACACCATAGCCAGGCATCATCTCCGCCGGAAAGAACGGTCCGTTGTCTGCGATGGTGATGAATAGCTTGTCATCAGCAAGTTTTACATTGAGGTGTATTTCCGTCATCTGTCCCGTGACTTTGAGGCCGTGCTTTACCGCGTTTTCGACAAGCGGTTGCAATAAGAATCGCGGCAGCAGGTAATGGCCTGTATTTGCGTCTACATTAACACGGTAATTTAATTGATCTTCAAAACGGATCTTTTCTATTTGGAGGTAAACTTCCGTCATTGCCACTTCTTCATTTACCGTTGAAAAATTATTGTGGCTGTAGTTAATACTATAGCGGAACAGGTCGGCCAGTGCAATGGTCATTTTCCTGGCTTTTTTCCCATCAGTAATGGAAAGATCTGCGATTGAATTAAGTGCGTTATAGAGAAAGTGTGGATTTACTTTTGAATGAAGTGCATCAAGTTCGGCTTTGGTTTTCAGTGCCATCAACCGGGTTACCTCCAGTTCCTTTTCATTGAGTTTGCGTTTGCGTTCCAGTTCCACGTAGTTCACAGCAGTATAAATAAGGCCGGTAGCGCAGGCATTATAATATGCAAATACCAGTGTGGCCTGCAGCCGGTATACCTGCATGCCATTGTCTACATAATTAATGGCTGTATAAATAAAGAGCGCAGATATAATAATGGACAGGATAACGACTAAATGGTGTTTGACAAAAGACAGACGTTTGACGGCTGGTGTGCGGCTGATCAACCAAACTGTATTGAATACAAACAGCACGATGATAACGATCTGGCCCAGTTGCTTAAGAATAATCCCCAGCCACCCTTTCGTTTTAGCAGTAGCCGCCATTTCCTGCGATCCCAATGCGAGTAATGCCGACATGCCCAGGATGGCAACGGAAAGTACAGCCAGGTTTCGGCGCAACCAGATGTTTTTTACCCCCGCAAACAGCCGATTGTAATTAGAGAGCAAATAGATAGCCAGCGCCAGTAAAACGGTCGATACGAGGATCACAAAAATTAACACCAAAGTATTCGGATACATAAGTCGCGGCAAGTTATAAAAAACCCCGAGTTAAGGCATCGTGGCAATTCGCCAACTATCGTTTTTAAGGTGTGAACTGATTATCTTGCACAAAACTTGGAGATGATCATAGATTTCAGGTCGGACACGGTAACAAAGCCAGGCCCTGGCATGCTCGAAGCCATGATGAAGGCGCAGGTGGGTGATGATGTTTTTGGGGAAGATCCCGCCATCAACGAACTCGAACATTTAGCTGCAGTAATGTTTGGCATGGAAGCCGGCCTTTTTTGCCCTTCAGGCACGATGACCAACCAGATTGCCATCAAATGCCATACGCAACCGGGTGATGAAGTAATATGTGATGAAAGCGCGCACGTGTACCAATATGAAGGCGGCGGAATTGCTTTTAATTCCGGCGCTTCTGTAAAATTGCTCCACGGCGATCGGGGAAGAATTACCGCCGAACAGGTACGCGCGGCCATCAATCCCGATGATGTGCACCGGGCAAAAACCAGCCTTGTATGTATTGAAAATACAAGTAACCGTGGCGGCGGTAGTTGCTACGATTTTGCAGAAATAAGAAAGATCAAAACGGTTTGTGACGAGCACCACCTGGGTTTGCATTTGGATGGCGCCCGGGTATGGAACGCTATCGTGGCTAATGGCGAAACCACATTGCAGTATGGTGAAGTGTTCGATAGTATTTCCATTTGTCTGAGCAAAAGTCTTGGTTGCCCGGTTGGCAGTTTGCTATTAGGCACTAAGGATCTGATAAAAAAGGGCCGTCGTATTCGCAAAGTATTTGGCGGCGGTATGCGCCAGGCGGGCTTTCTTGCCGCAGCCGGTATCTATGCGCTTAAGCATAATATCGACAGGCTGGCAACGGATCATCAACATGCGAAGACAATTGCCGCTACAATAGCCGGAAAAGATTTTGTAAAAATGGTCCTACCCGTGGAAACAAATATCATCATATTTGAACTCAGGGAAAATAATGCGGCTGAGTTAGTAAGCCGTCTCAAAGGACAGGATATACTCGGTTACGCAATTGCACCAAACCGGGTGCGCCTAGTGGTACACCTTGATATCTCTGAGGCGATGATAGAACAAACAATCTCCACTTTCAAAAGCCTGTAACTATGCTTCCCCGGATAAACCCGTTATCGACGAATGCCTGGAAACAATTGCAACAACACCATTCAGCAATAAAAAGTACATCCCTGCGCGAACTATTTCGAAACGACCCTGCAAGGTTTGAAAAATATACAATCACCCAGGGTGATATTCTTTTTGATTATTCCAAAAACATAATCAATGATAATACATTGCAACTCCTGTTGCAGCTAGCAAACGAATGCCAGTTGCCGGCAGCCATAAATGCCATGTACAATGGCGACATAATCAATGAAACGGAGCATCGGTCCGTGCTGCATGTTGCGCTTAGAAACTTTTCTGGCAACCCTGTTTACGCCCAGGGCTCGGATGTAATGCCACTGGTAACGAAAGTGCAGGACAAGATGAAAAATTTTTGCGATGCGGTTCATAGTGGAAAACATCGTGGCTACACGGGCAAACGGATAAGGTACATCGTCAACATCGGTATTGGTGGAAGCGATCTCGGTCCATTGATGGTTACAGAAGCGCTAAAGCCTTACACGCATAAAAAGATCGAAACATTTTTCGTCTCCAATGTCGACGGCACCCATATTGCTGAAACGCTGAAGAAAATAAAGCCCGAACGAACACTCTTCCTCGTTGCGTCCAAAACGTTTACCACGCAGGAAACAATGACCAATGCGCATACGGCACGCCAGTGGTTCTTGAAAAAAGCGAAGGATGAAAAACATATTGCACAACATTTCATTGCACTTAGTACCAACGAGGCTGAAGTAGTAAAATTTGGTATCGATAAAAACAACATGTTTGAGTTCTGGGACTGGGTAGGTGGCCGCTATTCTTTATGGAGTGCAATCGGATTATCAATCGCACTCACAATAGGCTATAAAAATTTTGAGCAACTACTCAAGGGTGCACATGATAGCGATAATCACTTCCGGAATTCGCCCTTTGACAAAAATATCCCTGTGTTGATGGCCGTAATCGGTACATGGTACAGAAATTTTTTAGGTGCACAAACGGAGGCGATCCTTGCATATGATCAATACATGCACCGCTTTGCCGCATACTTCCAGCAAGGAAATATGGAAAGTAATGGAAAGAGTATTGATCGCAACGGCGAAGCAGTAGAATACAGCACAGGCCCAATCATCTGGGGCGAGCCAGGAACCAATGGCCAGCACGCATTCTACCAATTGATACACCAGGGCACGCCACTTATTCCCTGCGATTTTATAGCACCGGCCCAGTCGCATAACCCGCTCGGTGATCACCACGCAAAATTATTGAGCAACTTTTTTGCGCAAACGGAAGCGCTCATGAATGGAAAGACTGACGAAGAGGCGGAACTTGAAATGGAAAAAGCTGGACTGAGCAATGAAGATATTTCGAGGCTGTTACCGTTCAAAGTTTTTACCGGCAACAGGCCCACAAATTCTTTTCTAATAAAGAAGATAACCCCTTACACTTTAGGACAGTTGATTGCTTTATATGAACATAAGATATTTTGCCAGGGCATCATCTGGAATATCTTCAGCTTTGATCAATGGGGAGTTGAACTCGGTAAGCAACTTGCAAATAAAATCCTACCGGAACTTACCCAGGATGATGTGGTGAAAAGCCATGATGTTTCCACAAATGGATTGATCAATGCCTTTAAAAAAATGAGATAGACTTCGATGAAGATTTCACGCAAAGTGCGCGCTTTGCGTGAAACGTTCTTTAAGGATATGTTGCAGTGAATTGACCATTTGTAATTGTCTTCGTTACTCCTGATGCATTCTTTACTGTTCCAGCGAATGTACCCGAAATGGTTTTTGTACTCGTATTATGTGCGGTAACGGTAAAGATCAAATTTGTTCCTGCAACAGTAAAATCTGCATGATATTCCTCTGTGGCTCCAAAAAAGTCCATGATCGCAAGATTACCTGTGGAGGTAGATGATGTTGAATAGGTTTCATTTACCTGTATACCACCTGTGATATCAAATAATGCAATATCGAGTTCATCCGTACTGTTGACACCTAAGTAAAAAAATCCTGAAACTGGTGGCGACGTGGTTACATCATATTCCGCATCATCTGTTGTACCCTGGTAGGTAATAGCACCTTCTGTAAATTTCCATTGAATGGTGGTCGTAGAACCGGTCTCAACTGTAACGGGAAAAGTACAACTTGGGGTCACAGGTACGGTTATGGTTGATGTGCCCGCCGCTAAAGGCGTACCGCCACCTGTAAGTACAATGGTTTGCGCCCCCGTAGCCAGTGTACCTGATCCAAAAAATACCATTCCATTTACAGCGGTAGTGGTAAGTGTATAAGCACCTGCAGTAGTTACGTTGACGGTAAAGGTTACCGTGTTGGCAGTCGTTAGATTCTGACCTTGTTTATATACTCCATCAATATCTGCACTGGCGCAGTTAAGCGTAAATACTGCGGCGCCTGTAACAGTTACCTGGAAACTGCAGGTTGCACTGCCCGACGTTACATTAATTGTGTTTGTAGCTGCTGCGGTTGGTGTGCCGGATCCTGTAAGTTCTATCGTTGCAGGTCCGGTGGAAGTAAATGCTCCACTTCCTGAGAATATCATACCATTGGTCGCTGTAGTAGTTATGTTATATGAACCAATCGTAGTGACATTGACATTAAGCACAACTTTGTTAGCTGCGGTCAATGCCACGCCAGCACCATATGCTCCCTGTGGCACTGGTGCAGGGCTGCAATTAAATGTAAAAGTCGCCGGGCCACCCGCTCCCGATGGAAGGAAGGTTACCGGTATAGAGCATGTCTGGTTGTTATAGGTAACTATAAAATTGTAAATGCCGTCATCCGCCGGGGTGCCATAACCTGCAAGCTTTATTACCGAAAGACCTGTTGCTGTAAAAATACCAGTACCCCGGAAATACACTCCGTTGACTGTATCTGTATAAATGATAAATGAACCTGGAGTAGTTACATCTACGCTAACTTCCATATAATTGCTCGTACCATTCAGCGCTGTACCCTGCTCATATACACCTACAACGTTCTTAGGCAGGCAATCCCCGGACAGCTCACTTTGCAATAACCCTTCCGAAGGGGTGCCGCCGGTTTCATTACTAACCTCCTTCTGACATGCGTTTAGCAAGAATACCAACGCAGCGCAAAGGAGAACGGGAAGTTTTTTCATAAAAGGAGAATTAATTCAGGTCACAAAATAAGATATATTTCCATACCGGGAACAGCAGTAATGACCGATCCACAGGCATTTAGAGCCGTTCAAGCTGATTATGGATGAGGTTGTTAAAATACAGTTACCGGAGTATTACTAACTCCTATTTTTGTAAAAACGTTGCCTTGATGAAATTCTTTTGGCTTTCCCTGCATTTATTTTTCAAAAACACCTCCACCCACAGGGTAGCGAAAAAATATAAACGTAGGCATACGCGTGTTATGGTCCTACCCAACAATCTTTAACAGAATATCAGGCTATTTAAAAATTATCCAGGATGAAAAGAAGTGATTTTTTAAAAGCTACGTCGGGGTTAGCGGCTGCCGGAATATTACCGGCCCTGCCGGCGATCGATAGTACAAAAAAGAAACCTTTACGCTTTGCGCACGTTACAGACATACATGTTCGTGAAGATAGTGTATCCATGACTGGCATGAGCAAAGCGCTGCACCATGTACAACGCCTACCGCAAAAAGTGGATTTTATTATCAATGGCGGTGATGCCATTATGGACGCCCTGGACGCGGACAAGAATAAGACAAAAACACAGTTTGGCATTTTTCAAAACATATTAAAAAATGAAAACAGCCTGCCCGTGTACCATTGCATCGGCAATCATGATGTATGGGGCTGGTTCATCAAGGAAAATAAACCAGACCAGGATCGATTATATGGTAAAGTTTGGGTGGTGGAAGAATTCAATATGCCCCGCAGGTATTACTCATTTACCAAAGACCGCTGGCATTTTATCGTACTCGACAGCACACAACTCAACCCTGCAGGTGGCTATATTGCAAAACTCGATCCTGAACAACTTGACTGGTTTCAACAGGAACTAAAACAGGTACCACCAGGAAAATTCATATGCCTTGTATCACACATCCCCATCCTGTCGATATGCGCGGGCCTATATTTTGATCGTACCGAAGCCAATGGCGACATCAAGATCCAGCGCAACCTTATGCATAGTGATTTCTTTAGTTTGAAAAAGATATTATTACAGTACCCTAACATCAAAGTTTGCATTAGCGGTCATATACATTTGCAGGACGAGTTGGATTACCTTGGTATTAAATATTACTGCAATGGTGCTGTAAGCGGCAACTGGTGGAAAGGATCGTTCCAGGAATTTGCTCCAGCCTATGCAGTGCTGGAATTTTATGACGATGGCAGCACCCGGCGTACCATGCATGCATACGAAAAATAGGTTGTCTAAAAAAAGCTATATTGTAAACATGCAACTAAAAAAACATCGCTGGTCAGTTATCATCCTATTGTCACTTTTCTCCTTTACTGGTTTCCGGGACAAGGAAAAACCGGAAGTCCTTATATTGACATCAGGAACCAACACCAGTTTGCGCGGGTTGAGCGTGGTAAATGATAATATTATCTGGGCTAGTGGCAGCAATGGTGTTGTCGGTAAATCAACCAATGCAGGTAAAAACTGGAATTGGATCACGGTGCAGGGTTATGAAAAAACTGAATTCAGGGATATTGAAGCGTTTGATGCCAATACTGCAATCATCATGGCTATTGCCGAACCGGCATATATTCTCAAGACCACCGATGGTGGAAGCACCTGGAAAATGGTGTATGAAAATAAAGCAAAAGGTATGTTTCTCGATGCCATGGATTTTTCCACGCCGCTGCACGGTCTAGTGGTGGGTGACCCCATTAATAACAAACCATTCATTGCCGAAACACTGGATGGCGGTAATACCTGGAAGGAAAAACTTTTTTCAGGGCCGCATGTAAAAACTGATTCAGGCGAGGCTTTTTTTGCTGCCAGTGGAAGCAATATCCGCCTGTTTGAAAACGGCGAGTTTTTCCTGGTAAGTGGTGGTAATAGGTCGCGCTTCATTACCAAAACAACTGCCACCACGCTCCCCTTTCCCAAAGGAATTGAAACTGCCGGCGCCAATTCGATCGACATATTCGACGATGGCATTCCCAACAAACCCGGAAAAAATATGATTGTTGTTGGCGGCGATTTTAAAAATATGGACGAGCGTAAGCACACCTGTTTTTATAGCAGCAATAGCGGCAAGTCCTGGCAAGCCGCAAGCAAACCTCCAAATGGCTACCGCAGTTGCGTAGAATATTTATCAAAAACTGAAATACTCGCTTGTGGAATGAATGGAGTTGACTATTCCGATTCAAAGGGCAAAACCTGGGAGCCTGTCAGCAAGGAAGGTTTTCATGTATGCCGTATTGCCCGCACCGGCTCCGCCGTTTACCTCGCGGGTGAAGGTGGCAAGATTGGGAAACTGGTGTGGAAGTATTAAGAGGTATTCAACTGTTGTGAAATTCTATGATAATCTATATGTCTATGATACTATGTGGTAAAAGTATGGCTTCGCAGGGCATAGGCTCCAAAGTCATCAGAGGTTTTACCACATAATATCATAGACACATAGATCAACATAGTTTTTTAAAGATTCTTGAGGATTTCCTGGACACTGGGGCGCTTCTTGTAATCGGCATCAAAATAACGATAAGTAATATTTGACTGCTGGTCGATGATATAGACTGCAGGCACAGGCAGGAATTTCCAGTCTTTCCCATTTGTTTTTTCCAAATCTATCCCGGTATTGCGATAGCGTGTGATCGTGTTTTCCTGCACTTCATAGTCCACCTCATATGCTTTCATGATCTTTAGTCCTTCATCATATAATACAGAATACTCTGCTTTGGTCTTATCAATGGTCTTGTTCACGCTTTCCGGTTTTTCGGGGCTCACTGCAATAATTGTAGCCCCTTTGTCTTTAATAAACTGCAAGGAATCTTCCAGCTTCTTCAACTGGCGGTTGCAGAACGGACACCAATAACCACGGTAGAAAACCAGCACTACTTTGCCCTGCTTTAGAGCGTCTTTTAACCGTATATCTTTTCCAAACTGGTCCTTTCCTTTGAAATCAGGCGCCTTTGAATTAATGAATAAACCTTCGGGTGCCTCCTGGGCATTGCCGGTGATAATTACTATTAAAAGAAGTAAACAGGCTGCGAGTTTTTTCATAATTACTGATTTGAGGCGGTTAACCAGGGATACAGACGGCTCCCATAAAGAAAAGGTTTGATAAACCGCGTTTGTAAACATAAAAAAAGTCCTGTATTCACAGAACTTCTTTTATTTTTTTAACTAACCGGCATGTATGCCCGGTAGTCATGGTCAAATATTATCTATTTAATTCTGATTTTCCTTGAGATTCCTGAAGTCGACACTTACCAGTTTGCTTACACCCGGTTCCTGCATGGTAACCCCATAAATCACATCCACGGTACTCATGGTCATTTTATTGTGGGTAACGATGATAAACTGGGAGTTGTCGCTAAACTGCCTGATCATATTGGTAAACTTGCCCACATTTGCATCATCCAGCGGCGCATCCACCTCATCCAGGATACAAAACGGTGCGGGCTTAATGAGGTAGATAGCGAATAACAATGCTGTTGCTGTTAATGTGCGCTCTCCCCCACTTAATTGTGTAAGTGATGTTGGGCGTTTGCCCTTGGGTCGGGCCAGTACATCGATACCGGTTTCTGCAAGGTTATCCGGATTTTCCAATACCAGGTCAGCATGGTCATCTTCTGTAAATAGCGTTTTGAATACCTTGATAAAGTTTTCGCGAACGGTATTGAAGGTTTCAAGGAATTTCTGGTTGGCAGAGGCTTCTACTTCCTCAATTGTCTTTAATAAACTGTCCTTTGCCGTAACGAGGTCATTTTTTTGTTCTACAATGAACTCGTAACGCTTCTTCATTTCTGTAAAAGCTTCAATGGCGGTTGGGTTTACTTCGCCCAGGTTTTCCAATCGCTTTTTCATGCGATCGGCTTTTTCCTGTAATTCTTCCAGAGCGGTTTCTGTAGTACGCGCCTGGTCGAGGATGTCTTCCAGCTTGATCCTGAACTCCACGTCCAGTCGTTCTTTTGTGCCAGCAAGTTGAAGTTTCAGCTCATTTAGTTTATCCTTGATAGCTGCGAGCATATGCTCTACCTGCTCTTTATCCTTTACCTTGTGCCTTAGTTCGGATTCTTTTTCACTTAAATGGTTACGCAGATTATAGTAGGCCTGGTCAGTTTCGTTCAATACCTGTTGCTCTTCTTCTTTCCTGCGCATCAGTTCCACGAGGCCTTCTTCAATTTCATTTAGCAAAGAGGCGGATTGCTCAATGCTTGTGCGCGTATCGGCCAGGCTGGTTGTATTGTTTTCTATTTGTTGCTGAAGATCGTTGAGCTGGTTGGTCTTGAATTCAAGTTCCTGCCTCAATGCATTGAGCTTGCTCTGCTGGCGGGTAACGTGCAGGTTGAAATCATTGTATTGTTGCGATGCTTCATTGTATCCCGCTTCTGCAGCTTTAAAGTTTTCATCCGCTTCGGCAAGCTTGGAACCGTATGAAAGTATCTGCTCATTGTACTCGAGTAGCTGGTTGCGTACGCCTTCTACTGATTGCTGGGTTTGCAGCAACTGATGTGCTAACTCTTCCAGGCGATGCTGGCTATTCGTTTGCATCGAATGGAGGTTCTCCAATTTGTTATGCAGGGAAAAAACCTGGTTCGTAAGCTGCTGAATTTCTTTTTCCGTTTCCCTCACCGCACTTTCACGGAGGTCTTCATTGAAGGCAATTACTTCGTTGTGTCTTGCCTGTATCTCACTACGCAGCTTTTCAACTACCTCATCCTGTAGTGCAATTTCTTCCTGTAATTTTTCAAGGTTTTTAACCCGTCCAATTTTCTTTCCTTCAATCAGTCCTACACTGCCACCGGTAAGAGAATATTTCCCTTTTACATATTTACCGTTCTTTTCGATTACCACAAAGCCATTGCTGTTTTGCAACGCATCTTCATTGTCGGCGATAAAAACGTTACCCAGCAGGTGCTCTGCCAGCATACGATATTTCTCTTCCACATCAATCACACTCAACGCAGGTACCGCCCCTTCCAGTGAATGCGTTTCGGACACCTGTTCGCGGCTATTGATCTTATCCAGCAGGAAGAAATTCGCCTTCCCTTTTTTGTTGTCATCAAGTAGATGTACGGCCTGCAGGCCTTCCTGCAAATCGTTCACTACATAATAACTCAGGTACGGCTCCAACACATTCTCCAATGCCGTTCTGAACTCTTCTTTTACATAAAGGATATCTGAAAGAATTGGTGAAGTATGATTCCACGAGTTGTTGTTGTGAAGGAATTTTACAGAATCTGGGTATCCTTCCATGGAGTCGATCATACTTTTAAGCAGATCGTGTTCGTTCTTTTTCGCATCCAGCTTCCTGTTTTCTACAGCAAGCTCATTGCGCAGCGTATCGAGCATCGATTGGGTTTGCAATATCTGCTCCCTGGTATTTTCCTGGTGCTGTTGCAATTGCTCCAGGTCCACCTTTTTTATATTCAGCTCCTTTTCTTTCAATATACGTTCCTGGTCAAGGTGATGGCGGTCCTGCTCACGTTGCTTTCTCTCCTCTTCAATCTGGGCCATCATTCTTTGCACATTCTGTACAGAAGTATCGGCTACCGCTACTTTCTTTTCAGCATCAAACTGGTTGCGCTGTACGTGTTGATATTCGCTACGCAAACCATCGAGTGTGCGACGTTTTTGATCCAACACTTCCCGTTTTACGCCTACGTCGTTCTGGTGCTGTTGCAACTGTTCGGAAAGTTGCTCGAGGCTGATGGTCTCTTCATCTACCTGTGTTTTTGTAAAGCCAATGCTTTCATCTATTCCTCGTAATTGTCCTTCTGCTTTTTGCAAAAATTCCTGCAGGCTGTTTTCTCTTTCTTTCAGGTATTCCAGGCGCTGTGCGGCAAGATTTTTATCGTTTTCACGTGTACGCACCTGTTGTACCAGCTCATTGAAAGCATGCTGCATACTTTGCAGTTGTCTTTCTTTTTCAATAAAACCCAGTTTCTCCTGCTCAAGCGCTGCTTCTTCATTAGCAATTTCAGCTTCCATGCGGATGCGTTTATCCGTTTCCGCATCATGTTGCTCGTTTAATTCTTTATAAGTCAGGTTGAATCCTTCGAGGGCTGCCTTGGCTAATTCAATACTTATTTCCCGGTAATCCTTTTTTATCTCGTGGTATTTCTCCGCTTTTTTGGCCTGGCTCTCAAGTGCCTTCAACTGGTTGTTGATTTCAAAGAGGAGATCTTCAATACGTGCCAGGTCCTGCTCTGTAGCGTCGAGCTTTAGTTTTGCTTCTTTTTTACGCGTTTTATAAATAGAAATGCCGGCTGCCTGTTCCAGCATACGGCGGCGACTATTGTCCTTGTCCTTGATAAGATCGTCCACCATGCCCAACTCGATAATCGCATAGCTATCGGTAGACACGCCGGTATCCATGAAAAGGTTCTGGATATCCTTCAACCTGCACTGCACATCATTGAGGCGGTATTCACTCTCACCGCTTTTATAAAATTTACGGGTAATGGTAACGGTGCTGAATTCTGTAGGAAGAAGGTTTTTTGTATTCTCAAACGTCAGGCTCACTTCCGCAAGCCCGCTTGCAGACCGTGTTTTGGATCCGTTGAATACAAGGCTGTCGAGGTTTTCACTTCGCAGGTGACTTATTTTTTGCTCGCCGATAACCCAGCGAATGCTGTCCACGATATTGGACTTACCACACCCATTGGGGCCGACAATACCAGTGATAT
This sequence comes from uncultured Chitinophagaceae bacterium, assembly GCA_965652975.1. Classification (GTDB taxonomy): domain Bacteria; phylum Bacteroidota; class Bacteroidia; order Chitinophagales; family Chitinophagaceae; genus CADEDV01. Next base: position 23,053 of record CBFGYO010000003.1, read on the forward strand.
TATCGTCAAAATTTACAACAGTTTTATCGGCAAAGCTTTTGAAACCTTTGATCTCTAAACTCTTTAGTCTCACAGTTTTCGGGTTTTTATTAGCGGCGAATTTAAGGCATATAACAGGAATAAACGGTTTGGCTCTGAGCCATTTATTCACAAATAAAGCAGGTTAATGTGAGTAGCTTTTGGGGTATGTGCCCAGCTTTTTGGAGATAAAAGATAAAAGTTAAAAGATAAAAGTGATTTATAGGCGAAATTTTCGAATAAAAACAACTTTTATCTTTTATCTACGTACCGTCTTGGCTTTCCGGAATTCTTTAAATTTATCGCTTACATAAATGATCATATCGGCCCTGGAAGCCGTGCGACAAAATTCATAGGTAGGGCGATACCGGGTCATAAATAGTTTTAATGAATCCCCTTTCAAACCTGTAAGAGAAGACACCCAGCCTTCAGGAAAACTATAGTCGATAAATTCCTCCCGCTCCTGCCTGATGAGCCGTTTCTTAAGTTCCCGTTTCTGCTTTGCTGCTTTGGAAAAATAGGAGATCGGGCTGATGGAGATACCAACCCCATCCGCAGGCCGGTTGCCCCCCGTAATGCCTTTCTGAGTATAAATATCTTTATAAAAATTGCGTCGCGCCAGCGAATCAGCACTATAATCGCTCCTTACTTCTACATTTTCCAATGAAATTACCCGCAGATCCAGCGTAATATCCATTGGCACCAGCAGCATGTGAAATTGCACCACCACCGTATCTGGCTCAAAACCCGTAGCAGAAAAAATCAACGAATCGCCTTCATTAGCTGCTATGGAAAATTTGCCGCTATTGTCCGTACCATTTACACGGTTTGACTTTTTATTTTGAACACTTGCGCCAACAATTACGGAATCGTTGACGGATGAATAAATCTTTCCCGTAACCGATTGTTGTGCGGAAAGCGTTGATCCAAACAAAATAATCCCGAGGAATATATATATACATCGATCTCGCACAACTTAAATATAAAGCCACTGCATTTGTACTACCCCGTTGCCGCCTCAAACTTTTGTTAAAGCTCGTGTTGAGATATCCTATTTTAATAACGGCAGAAACTTTTTCGTTTCATCGTGATAGATACTGATAAAATGGGAACGAATCATTGCTGGCGTTGGCACGGCAGCTCCTTCTGTATAAAGGGTAACGGCCATCGAAGGCATTTTCGGCATGTGGCAATCAATACAATTCTTTTCAATCCCTGCAGGCATTGGTTTGATGGTACAAAAATTACCATGCCCTTTTTGATGGCAATTCATGCAGCGAGTGGAGAACAATACGGTATTATCCCGCTCCCGTTCGTGGGGTGAATGACAGGTGAGGCAGGTCATCGTTTTACTTTGACGGAAGCATGCACTTGCGCGAAGTAGTCCAAACTGGTTGCCGTGTACATCCACGTTGCCAGTATTTACTGCATCCACGCTCACGGTATCCATTGTAAAATAATCAGCCAGAGTTTCGCCGGCTATATAGCTGAAAGAAGGCTGTGTTTTTTTCATATTGCCACCGTGACAAAGCACACACATATCCAGTTGCTGTTGCCGTGTAAAAGAGGCTGGATTAATCACATCTTTCTTCGAAGTGTCTTTACCAGAATGAAATGCTACGTGACCAGCCGAAGGGCCATGACATTTTTCGCATTCAATTCCTAAAATGAATTTATTACGGTTATATTCTTCGTGCTTGATATCTGGTGCCGATGTACGTTCTGCAAAGGTGGTATGACATTCCAGGCAACGTGTAGTAATTGGTTTATCAAACAAAACTTTGTCGGCGGGGAAACCCGGGCTTACCGCCCATTGTGCAGGTGCAGTAAAATAAGAAATAGGCATCTGGAACAGTTTATTTCCTTCCCAGTAAAGAAAGGTTTGTCCCTTGGTGCCTGAACCAGTTACGATGTCGAATTTGAAATCCCTTTTCCGTTCCCCCTGGTAAAAAACGGATTGGTAAAGACCGGTATCCGTCCTGTTCATTGTAATATAGAGCGCGGGCGTATACACATATTTGTTGCGCCCGCTTTGAAAACTTCCCAGGATATTTTTCTCATCGGGAAGCATGGATGTGCGATGATGAGCAGTTTGTAAATGCTTTTCATAAATATCACTATGACAACTATTGCAGGTAGCGGAACCCGCATACTCATCATACGCCACCCGCATTTTCTCATTTGGCACCTGCTCTGAGGTTAATTTTTTGTTTTCCCGGTCCATGCACCTGTACAGGATAAATCCTGTACAGATTATTGCGATCATAACGCCCGCAATTCGCTTTAACCGAATGATCGTTTGCATATGTGCCAGTTGATAAAAAGTAATTTACAGAAAAATATTTGTAGGATCACAGATTGAACATCCACGATGTATCTTGCAAAACATACAATACATACGCATGATCAGATCTATTACATTGTTTATTTTGATGGTAATCTCTATTGCGGGGCAGTCGCAGCGATCCTCGTTACATCAAACAATCAATTCATCTCTATCCCTGGCTGCTGAGCAATATGTGATACTGGATCATTTGCTTGCCGATAGTTTATTTCCCCGAAATATCGGGAAGGAAGAAAAGCTGGTGACAAACAAATCCGGTTGGTGGACGAGTGGTTTCTTCCCGGCCAGTCTATGGTATTTATATGAATACACGCAGGATCCTGTTTTAAAAGATATTGCTACCCGGAAGAGCAAAATGGTGGAAAGAGAGAAATTAAATACCTCTGATCATGATATAGGGTTCAAGATATACTGCCCATTTGGCAACCAGCTTCACATCACGAGTGATTCATCGACTGTGCCCATAATTATTACTGCAGCACAAAGTTTATGCAAGCGCTTTGATCCAAAAGTGGGACTTATTCGCTCCTGGGGAAGCATACAGGATACGAAGGATTATGTTGTTATCATCGACAATATGATGAACCTCGAATTACTGTTCGCTGCTACGCGACTTACAGGCGATTCTAGTTATTACAAAGTGGCGGTTTCACAGGCAGACAAAACTATTGACAATCATTTTCGACCCGATGGCAGCAGTTATCATGTATTGGATTACGACCCGGCAACAGGTGCAGTAAGAAAAAAAAGGACGGCACAGGGTTTTGCAGATGAGTCGGCCTGGGCAAGAGGGCAAGCATGGGGCTTATACGGCTACACAGTTTGCTACAGGGAAACCCGTGACAAACGATACCTGCAGCAAGCGCAGAAAATTGCGGCTTTCATGTTGAAACACCAAAACATGCCGGCTGATAAGATTCCTTATTGGGATTTTAATGCGCCGAATATTCCAAACGCTTTGCGTGATGCCTCCGCCGCGGCGATCATGGCTTCTGCACTCCTGGAACTATCGGGCTATGTAAATAAAAAAGAAAGGAAATCATATATCACAACAGCAACTACAATTATTACCACACTTAGCGATACCACCTACCGTACAAAAATGAATGAAAAAAGTAATTTCTTATTGAAACATAGTGTTGGCCACCTTCCGGCAAACAGTGAAGTTGATACTCCTCTTAGTTATGCTGATTACTATTACCTGGAAGCAATGCTTCGCTGGAAAAAACTCAATCCAAAAAAATAACGTTAGAAAATGTGGAAATATGAAAATGTGGAAATATGAAAATTTGGAGATCATCATTTGATTATCATAGACCTAATTTCCACATTTTCACATTTTTCACATTTCCACATTCACCTCACTTCCTTTAAAGTGTACGAAAATGCCTGACTTACCGGGTGGATAGGCAATCCTTGTCGTGCAGAGTAAATACTTATAAAACTTGCCCCATAGTAAAGGATGAAGGAGGAATAAAATAGAAAAAGAAGGATCAACACGAAAGCGCCGGCTGCTCCAAACAGAACACTGATATTACTATTGATGAGGAGATACCATAGCAAGAATTTACCAGCAGTAAATAAAATGCCTGTTAATACACCCCCGATTAAAGCAGCTTTCCAGGTGGGTCGCCCATCACCGAGAAACCTGAATAGTACAATAAACCAAAGTGCCACGATAGCGGCACCGGTTATTTCGTTCATCGCACTTTTAAAATAAGCACCACTTCCAAATAGAAATGTTTCCGCATAATCGCCTGCTATCATTTCGAGGCTATCGACAAACACATCTGCCAGGAAAAGCAGGCCGGCAAAAATTATTACCGCCAGTGAGCGAAGTCGCAATTTCAACTGGAAAGTGATACCCTTATCTGCCTTCAACCCAACCTGCCATATCTGGTTAAATGAGTTTTTAATAACGGTAAACAATGTGGTGGCTACAAAAATGAGGAAAATGAATCCTGTAATAATTACCAGCCAGCTATCACTGAAGCCACGTATGCTCCGCAATACCTGCCGCACCTGCCCCGCCCCATCTTCGCCCAGCGTATTTACCAGCCGCTCCATCATTGCACGACCTACGCTCCGGCGGTCCATGAATAAGCCGAACAATTGAATGATGATGAATAAAATAGGTGGTAATGCAAATGTGGTAAAAAACGCTGTGGCACCCGCCATTCGTAAGGGGTCGTTTTTCTGGAAGTCAGTCAGGGCTGGCCGTAAAGAACCAAAAATGCTGGAAAAAAAATTATGTTTTACGGGTTGTTCAGGCATATCAAAGCGACTTCTTACGACCGGGAATTCAAATTTAATCGAAAGGTGCGAAGCTAACTGGTTAATAACGAAAATCTAAACACGCGCAGATACTTCGCCAGATTCATGCCGGGAGCACGCCCAAATCAGGTTCAGGTATTTATTTAGCTTTTCAGGACGTGAATTTTCCCGATTAAACCGTGATTTTTTAAGAATAAAATCGATCCCAAATTCAGTAGTTTTAAGGCTAATCCTACATGCATGAAATATTTGTTAGTCCTTGCAATAATAATCAGCCTTAATTCCGATGCCCTCTTCGCTCAATCCCGCAAAACCATCCGCGTAAAAGCCGGCGACGATATAGCTCAAACATATTCTAAACAGGGGTTTTACCGCCTCCCCAATTTTAGCAAAGCGACCCTGCATTTCAAGACCGGCAGTAAAAACGACGGCATACTTTTCAACTACAGTATCATTTCAGGAAATATGCAGTTTATAGGTCCAAAAGGTGATACACTGGAAATGGGCGGAACGGCTTCCATAGATTCCATAACATTTCCTGGAACAGTGTTTTACAACAATGATGGTTTCCAGGAGGTAGCAGCCAGGGTTGGATCGTTTCGACTTCTGAAGAAGGTCAACATCCGCATGCAGTCAGAGAATATAGGCGCATATGGTCAGCCCAATCCTACTTCATCCATTGTTAACTATACCAATTATTTTTCCGGAACCAATGTATATAACCTGACGATCAACCAGGACATAATAATCGTGGAAACGATAACCTGGAGCTTCATGGATGCTGCTAATGCTACTTATAAACCCTCCAAAGCAACCCTTTTGCAATCGCTTCCTGCCGACAAAAAAGCCGTGGCGGAAGCCTACCTGCAGAAAAACAAGGTAAATTTTGATAAGGAAAAAGACCTTCTTGCATTGATGAATGAACTCAACAAATAGAGTTCCCTCCCAATTTGTAGATGTTTGTCTACAACTTCAATAATTATTGAAGCCTAATTGCTCCATGCTTCTCAGTGAGTGTGAATGTGGCACACTTTTTAAAGCATTTGCATTACCTAAACACTTTTTAAAGGTTGGCAGATCATTTTATAGCCTTTAAAGGTGGTAGAAAATTATCCCTATATTAATCCGTATTTTCTTTTTGATATACAATAAGCCGGCTATCCCGGCTTATTTGTTTTTGAAATCGTGAAAAGCATTGTAACCTTTACTAAACACATATAATATGCAGGTATATGACGTGATCATTGCCGGTGGAGGTCCGGCTGGTTTGAATGCAGCAATTGTACTTGCACGCAGTCGTCGAAAAGTAATCGTTTTTGATAGTGGACACCAACGGAATATTCGCTCGCACGGCATGCACAATTATCTTACACGGGACGGTATAAAGCCGGTTGATTTCCTGCAACTGGCTACCGAGGAGGCACGCCGCTATCGGATTTTAATTAAAAAGATAGAAGTAAAATCTGCTTTCAAAAACAAAACCGGCTATTTTGAAGTGGAAGATGTAAAAGGCAACGTTTATCACGCAAAAAAAATCCTGCTGGCTACCGGCTTATCCGATAACCTGCCTAAAATAGAAGGCTTCGACGAACTGTATGGGAAATATGTTTTTCACTGCCCCTATTGCGATGGCTGGGAAGTAAGAGATAAAAGATTGGCAGTATATGCACACAGCAAAAACGGCGTTGACCTCGCCTTATCATTAAAAACCTGGAGCGAGCAGGTAACCCTCTACACCGATGGCAGAAAATACCTTAAACCTTCGGAACTCGCATTGCTGGAGCAGTACGAAATCCCGATTATAACGGCAAAGATTAAACGATTACAAATCGCAAATGATAAACTTAAAAGCGTAGTGCTGAAAGACGATAGCGCCCACCTTTGTGATGCGCTGTTCTTTGTGAATGGCTATACGCAGCAGTGCGCACTTGCCGAACGACTCGGTTGTACCATCAATTCCAAACGTGTTGTTATCACCAACCGTTTACAGCAAACCAATGTACCAGGAGTATTTGTAGCTGGAGATGCGTCGAGGGATATGCATTTTGTGGTTGTGGCAGCGGCAGAAGGAGCAAAAGCAGGAGTTTCAATCAACAAAGAACTTCAATCCGAAGAAAAGCGAGCCGTGGCAAAAAAACTCCATAAAAAATTTGCGTAACCATTCGGTTACCTGTAATTTTGTAACCAAACGGTTACATTATGAGGAGAGATGTTTTCCAGGCAATAGCCGATCCTACACGCCGCAGAATAATCAGTTTATTAGCCGGCAACCCCCAGCATCTCAATGCCATTGCCGAACAATTTGACGTAAGCCGGCCAGCCATTTCCAAACACATCCGTATACTCACCGAATGTGGACTTATCACCATAAAAAAACAGGGCCGCGAACGGTTTTGCCATACTGACCTTCATCAACTAAGAGAGGTGCACGAATGGACGGAAAAGTACCGGACGTTCTGGACTTCAAAACTGGATGCCCTTGAAAATTTCCTTACGAAAGACCAGGGGAAGAAAAAGAGCAAACATTAATCATTTTATCAAAACACATCATTATGGACAACCAACCTATCATTATCGAAAAAACAATTAATGCTCCCATTGAAAAAGTATGGACTGCTATTACGAACAGGGATGAAATGAAGCAATGGTATTTTGATTTAAAGGAATTCAAAGCCGAGCCTGGATTTGAATTCAGTTTTACAGGAGGTACGGAAACCAAAACCTACCTCCACCATTGTAAAGTAATGGAAGTGATACCGGGCAAAAAAATTTCCTATACGTGGAGATATGAAGGTGAGCCGGGCGATACACTGGTGAGTTTTGAATTAACTCCTGATGGCAATAAGACAGTCGTAAAACTAACACATAGCGGGTTTGAAACATTCACATCTGGCAACCCCGACCTTGACAAGAAAAATTTTGTTCAGGGATGGAATGAAATAATTGGTACGTCATTAAAGAATTATTTCGAAGGCAAAAAATGATGATCAAAAGTTTATAGAAGCTTCCTGTTTGTTGGCATGCAGGCTATCCTTCTGCTTTACGATATCATAAACCTGCATGATGCCGTTCCTGATAGTCGGCCATTCGAATTGTGCAAGGCGATGAAAACGTTGCTTTACAAATTGTATATCAAGGTAAGGTGCGTTTACCATTTGCTGCCGGGCAAATGATGCGTTGGTGGTGTCAACGATATCATCATTTTCACCTTGTATATACACAACAGGTACACGAATATTTTTCCAAAGTGGAAGCATTTGTTCCAACTCTTCGCGGTGATGAACTTTTTCTGTATTGGCAGAACGGAAGATGCGCGGGATAAACCAGCGAATTGACCAGTGCTCGATAATGCTGGTAAACCAGAAATACCTTTCCAGTCCAGGCCCCAATGATGGTCCCGTCAATACAAGTCCATCTACCAGGTGCGGGTAGTCCATTGCCATCCTGCATGCGATGGACGCGCCGTAAGAACCGCCGGCAATAATTATCGGACGATTTGCCTTGTGCAGGCTATCGAGTATCGGTCGTATCATCGCTGCCTGTTTTTGGATTGATGGCTCGGGATCGCCTAATCCGGAATAACCATAGCCCGGCCTGTCTACTGCAAATACCCGGAAAGTTTTGCTAATGATACTATCATCATAACGGCCGCTATAATAACTCATCGATCCGGGTGAACCATGTAATAATAATAAAGTGGGGAGGCTGTCGGGGCCTACGGAAACATACCGAAGTGTCCTACCGTGTGTTTCATAATAATTTATGCTTGCATCGATATTGCGAGAATTAAAGATCTCCGTAAGTTCTTCGTCACTCTTCCTGAATTGTTTGTAGTGGTCGAATATGAGACAGGCGATAATAAAAAGACCAATTAGCACAATTACAATGCGTGTCAAAATTCTTAGCCACCGGTACTTCCTTCTTTTTTTAATCATATCCCAATTATGTAATTTCCTTTTCCAGAATGATCCTGTCTCCTATTTTTATTTCACCTGCTTCAGTTACCAGCAGGTTTTGTCCGAAGAGCACTTTATTATTCTTTTGCCGGTAGGTAGCAAGAGTGGCTAGCGGCTCCTTCCCTGCCTGGGCCGTTTGCTGGTCGATGGTGGTGATGGCACAACGTGCGCATGGTTTAACGCCGGCAAACCGGGCTTCACCAATGCTGAAGTGATGCCATTTGTCTTCCTCGTATGGTTCTCCCCCGGTAAAAACAATATTGGGACGAAAACGGTTCATTGGCAACGGTATTTTCATCCTGCTATTTAAATCGTCGAGTGAATTCTGACCTACTATCAACAACGGGTAAGCGTCGGCCAGGCTTACCTGTTCGTTATTGATAACATACCCGGCTTCTACTGGCCTTGAATTATTTTCCGGGAACCTTACCAGCTTACAGGTAATTCCCAATATGCGCGAAAACCATTGATTATGTTCATCACTTACTTCCATTACTTCTACAGTATCGTTCCAAATAACTGCGGCAAACGGGTTGCTTTGCGACACTGCCGGTAAAAAAATCTGTTCCTTATGGTATTTAATCGTGAATCCACCCGGTGCATGACTCAGCGAAAAAAGTGCCATCCGGTGCTGCACACGTTGTGTCATGAATTTATTGTCTGCATCTACCAGCATCCACCTCCGATCAAAGGCAATACCTTTTGGTAATACTGCAGCTTGTGAAATGGCAATTCCGCCAAGTGATTTGATAGGGTAAATCCATAATTCTGAAACGGTGAGTGCCACGGAATTAATTTTGAACTAAGATAAATTGATTTTCGAGATGCGCTTTTTATTCCTGGAAAATAAATTGCCGGGAAATTATGCCATCCCGTATTTTCATACACGTATATGAAGTATGATGACGCCGTTGACTTTTGACTTTAGTAATTTCCCCGTACTTGAAACGGAACGATTGCTGCTCCGGCAGATTGTGCATGAGGATGCGCCAGCTATTTTTAATTTACGTTCAAACAGTGATGTGATGCGCTACCTCGACAGACCAGCCGCGAAAACAATTGAAGATGCCCACGAACTTATTGGTCGTATTGAGCGATCATTGGAAAACGGCGATGGAATAACCTGGGGCATTATGCTAAAAAATGGCAATGAATTAATAGGAACTGCAGGTTTCTGGAGAATAGTAAAGGAGCATTTTCGCGCCGAAATTGGCTACATGCTCCACCCCGCCTGGCAGGGCAAGGGATTGATGCAGGAAGTAATGGACAAGGTGCTGAATTATGGATTCAACACCCTGCGCTTGCATTCTGTTGAGGCCAATGTAAATCCCGCCAATGCCGCTTCTATACGACTCCTCGAACGTAACAACTTCGTAAGAGAAGCGTATTTCAGGGAAAATTATTATTATGATGGGAAATTCCTGGATACAGCGATCTATTCTAAATTAGCTACATCATGATTCGGTTTTTATAAACAACGGGGGAAATCTTTTTCCAAAATAACTGGCAAATCCATTAAATTTATAGCCTTCCAAAACCAAACCAACTTTATATGCATCGAGTCATCGTTCCTGTTGATTTTTCTGACACCGCCCTTAATGCCGCACGTTTTGTAGCACATATGTTGGCAGGGAAAAAAGATGCGTTGGCAATACTGTATCATAATTTCAAGGATCAGCAGGATCATGAAATGTGCATGAACTACCTGGAGAGCCTTAAGATGGAGCTGCATCACAAAGGCGACCTGAATGTGGAGTGTATAATTGAAATGGGTGGCGAATTGATTGAAAATGTCGCCCGGCTGGCACATACCCGTACGGCGACATTGATTGCAATGGGTATAACTGGTCGTACAGCTCTTGGACAAAAGCTAATCGGTAGCAATACACTGAAAATGGTTGATAAAAGCCTGATACCGGTAATGATCATTCCATCCGACGCTAGCTTTACCGGGATTAATAATGTTGCCTTCGCCTCCGACTTCAAAGATGTAGAGCGCACGACCCCCTCGGCATTTATCACATCTGTACTGGAAATGTTCAACCCCAAACTACATATTGTAAATGTAGACCCTGAACATTATGTTGCGCTAACCGAAGATTGCCAGCAGGAAAAAGAAAAATTGCGCAGTATGTTCAACAACTATAACCCCGAATTTTATTTTATAGGCATGCATGATTTCTTCGATGCCATGGACAATTTTGTAAAGGATTATAATATTGATATGCTTGTAACAGTCCCCCGCTTTCATAACAATAGCAGTAACCTGTTCAAAAGCACCCATACCAAACGTCTCGCCTATCACAGCAACATACCATTGATGGCAGCACACGAATAGCGCCGGATAACTTTTTATATCACTTCCCTAACGAACCTTTAAAATGATCATTCATGAATACTGTAATTGTACCAGTTGATTTTTCTACTACCTCCCTCAATGCTGCACGTTATGCAATGAAATTGCTAACCGGGCATTATGGAGTGAATATGATTCTTCACCATGTGTATGAAAAACCTTCCCAATCCGCCGAATCGCAAACGAAGCTGGATCAACTGAAAGCTGAATTGATGGATATTGGAACGGTCAAAGTAACCGTACTGGCAGAAGAGGGCAGTGACTTCATTACCGAACTGGAAAAACTTGCCCGCCACCAGCAGGCCGACCTTATTGTAATGGGTATAACAGGACGTTCAGCAATTGGTCAGACATTTATCGGTAGTAATACACTTAAAATGGTAGAAAAGAAAGTATGCCCTATACTTATCATTCCGCCTGAAACTACCTATAAAGATGTGAAGAATGTATTGCTCACCTCCGACTTCAAAAACGTTGTTTCTTCAACACCTTCCGTGCCCATCAAAAAAATACTAAAAGTTTTTAGACCCAATCTTCATATTATCAATGTCGATAGCGAACATTATGTAGCGCTTACTGAAGAATACCAGGCTGAACGTGCCAAGCTGAAAGATATGTTCAATGAGTTTAACCCCGAATTCTACTTCCTGGGTTTATACGATGTTGATGAAGCTATCAACCAGTTTGCAAATGACAAAAAAGTGGATATGATCATCGTCATCCACAAGGAGCATTCGCTGGTTGCAAAAATGTTTGTAAAAAGTCATACCAAAAGACTCGCATACCACAGTTCAGTGCCGGTCCTTGCATTGCATGAATAGTTTTTCCCGGGTTAATGCAGATAAATAACTTAAAACCTACCTGCTCGCTGAGGCTAAGCCAGGGCGCAGGCAGGTTTTTATCTTTTACCTGAACTAACTATCTTTGATCCTGATGCCTTATACACGACTTATAAGTATTTCTACGTTTGCCGAACAATCGCTGCCGGCAAATTTTTATATTCCCGATTGAGCATTCTCCCGCCTGCCCTCCCCTTGCCCAAATCCTGCTTGATTACCTAACGATTGATTTTATGAAAAATATTAAACTGATAGAAGTGCCATCTGAAATTGGCGCCGGTACCCGTGGTGCAAGCCTTGGTATCGAAGCTATCAAGATTGCCGCCCTTGATTTTATGAGCAATTTCTTTATTCACTTCCCTTCGGAAAAAATACAGACCGAAAATAAATTGCTATACGAACCAATTGAATCGCCCTATGCAAAACGAATAAAGGGTATAGCTGCCATTTATGAGCGGCTTGCCAAAGCAATCAGCGATTCGATGAAAAACAATTTCTTTCCCGTGGTACTCAGTGGTGATCACAGCACTGCCGGCGCTACTATCGCGGGCATACGAATGGCAAGGCCCAAAAGCAAATTGGGTGTAATCTGGATAGATGCACATGCCGACATGCATACACCCTATACCACTCCTTCCGGAAATGTACATGGAATGGCGCTGGCCGCAGCAATTAGTGAAGACAATATGGATTGCGCAGTGCATGATATCGATCCGGAAACAGAGAAATACTGGAACAGCTTGAAAAACCTGGGAAAAATTTCACCTAAAGTATTGCCGGAAGATGTTGTACTTATTTCCCTAAGGGATTATGAAAAAGAAGAAAGATACCTGATAGAAAAATACGGTATGAAGGTGGTTACTACCAAAGAGGTGCGCACAAAAGGCCCGGAAAACGTCGTGCGTGCGGTACTGCGATACCTTGCTGACTGTACCGATATTTATATATCGTTTGATGTCGACAGCCTCGACTCTTCCATCAGCAAGGGCACCGGCACACCGGTTGGCAATGGCTTGCGTGAAAGAGAAGCTGAAGACCTGATCAGCAAATTTATGCAAAACCGTAAGGTATGCTGCTTTGAAATCACCGAAGTAAATCCCACGCTTGATAAGGAAAACCTGATGGCCGAAATAGCCTTCAATATCTTACAACGTAGTGTAAACGTATTGATGATGAACTGATGCAGCTTATGAAAATTGCGTATAAACCCAGTCTTTTTTTATTCCTGATTGCATTTGCAGGATCGACACTATCCGCTCAGGAAAGTTACCGCGACTCACTTTATAATTTCCAGCAGAACTATGTCAGTAATCATGGTGTCGTAAAAGGAAATGACAGGAAGCAACTACAATTTTACCCGGTAACTACCGATTACCGCGTGGAGGCCAGGGTAGAAAGGATTTATGAGGCTCCCTGGTTTAAAATGGAAACCTCTTCGAAAGAAAAACAACCATACCGCGTGTATGCCGTTTTGCATTTTTTACTGCGCGACACCGTGTTGAAATTGCACGTTTACCAATCACAAAGGTTGATGGACACGAAAGAATATGCTGATCACCTTTTTGTTCCTTTTACTGATATTACAAGTGGGAATGAAAGTTATGATAATGGAAGGTACATTGACCTCACAATTGCGGACCTGGAGCCGGGAGTATACATCCTCGATTTCAATAAAGCATATAATCCCTACTGCGCCTATGTAACGGGCCAATACAGTTGCCCGGTACCGCCAAGAGAAAATGATTTACCAGTTGCCGTTCGGGCTGGAGAAATGAGATTTAATAAAGCACATTAAAAGGAGACACAAATACATACGGTACCCGTTGTTTTTTGGATTGCCTATTGTACCCGTTTACCACTTGTTGCACAAAACCCTCTTTTATAAAAAAATAATCCCACTACTAAACTAAGGATACTTCCATCACGTAGATTTTATCAAATTGCGCGATGAATTTATTTCTACGGCTGTTTTTCTTATTTATTTTCCTGCAACAGGGTATAATTTCATCGGCCCAACCCGGCATACTCGAAGGCCTTCTCCAGGATAGTGACACCAAATCACCGATAACAGGAGCAAGTATTAATCTTGGCGTTACCAATAAATCAGACAATACAGATGCTTTTGGAACGTTCAGGTTTGTCAACCTGGCACCGGGCCAGTATGAACTGATAGCATCTCATATTGGGTACCGTACAGAGATAGTACCCGTTGAAATAAAAGCCGGCATTGCATCTACAATTGCTGTACAAATGAGGAAATCAACTGTGGACCTTTCCGAAATAAAACTTAATAGTAAAAAGACTAACAGTTTTAACTCAATCGGGCAGGTAGACATACGCCTAAGGCCGATCAACAGTTCACAGGATATTCTGCGGATGGTTCCAGGTCTGTTTATCGCCCAGCATGCCGGCGGTGGTAAAGCTGAACAATTATTTCTTCGCGGATTTGATATTGATCATGGCACCGACATCGGCCTGTCCGTAGATGGTATGCCGGTAAATATGGTAAGTCATGCGCATGGGCAGGGATATGCCGATCTCCATTTTGTGATTCCTGAAACCATTGATCGCACCGTATTTGATCTTGGACCATATGCCAGTGACAAAGGCAATATGGCTACTGCTGGATTTGTAGATTTTCATACAAAAGATTTTCTGGAAAAAAATATGGTAAAGACAGAAGCCGGATCTTTCAATTCAAGGCGGATTGCTACCCTGTTGAAAATAACAGATAAGGAATTTGCAACCGGTAAGCGGCAACTATACATGGCGTCTGAATATGCAGGTAGCGATGGGTACTTTGAAAGCCCCCAGAACTTTCACCGAATAAATCTTCTCGGAAAATATAATGTTTGGAATGGCAACCAGTCAAACATTACTATCATTACTTCTGTATTTGACAGCCGGTGGAATGCTTCGGGACAGGTGCCCCAGCGAGCAATTGCTAACGGTGATATTAGTCGCTATGGCGCAATCGATAATACAGAAGGTGGCAACACAAGTCGTATCAACTTAACCGTAAGGCTTGCAAAGCAATGGAGGAATAATTGGAAAGTGACGGGACAGGTTTATTATGTCCACTATCATTTCAACCTGTATTCCAATTTTACTTTTTTTCTTGAAGACAGTGTCGATGGCGATCAAATAAGGCAAAGGGAGTCGCGAGATATAATAGGAACGACGGCCACTGCTGCACGTACGAGCACGATCTGGAGCAAAAAAACGATAACATCTGTTGGTACAGGATTCAGGATGGACAATATCCGTGACAATCAATTGTCCCGTACAGTGCGGCGTAAATATCTGTCACTGGTTCAAAAAGGAGACGTCGGGGAAATAAATGCTTTTAGCTGGTGGGATCAGAAGTTGGAATTGAATGATAAACTATCATTTAGTGCTGGAATACGGGCTGATTATTTTCATTTTATCTACAGGGACGAACTATCGGCAACTGGAAAGCGGTTGCAGCAACACCGTACTACATTAAGTCCAAAACTGAATCTTCAATACAGTCCTTCTAATAAATTGAAATTGTATCTAAGTACCGGTGTCGGTTTTCATTCAAATGATACGAGAGTGGTTCTCGAGGGAGCGGCAAAGGATATTCTGCCCAAAGTGTTTGGTACGGATATCGGCATCATCCTGAAGCCTATTCCATCGCTAGTAGTGAAAGCTACAGCCTGGCAGCTCTTGTCGGAGCAGGAGTTTGTTTATGTTGGTGATGCGGGTATTGTTGAACCTGGAGGAAGAACGACGAGGCTGGGAATGGATCTTTCAGTACGGCAACAATTACGAAGCTGGCTCTATGCTGATATGGATATTAATATTACGAGGGCAAGAGCGATGGATAATGCCAAAGGATCACATTATGTACCCCTCGCCCCTTCCTTCACCAGCACGGGTGGTCTTACTGTGAAATTGAAAAATGGTTTTAGTAGCTCTGTGCGCTATCGCTTTATTGATGACCGCCCGGCCACAGAAGATTATTCGGCTACCGCAGATGGCTATTTCCTACTCGACATGGTGATGAGCTGGCGGATCAGGAAATGGCAGCTATTAATAAGTATGGAAAATATTGCCGACAGTGATTGGCGCGAAGCACAGTTCTATACTACCTCAAGGCTACGATATGAAACACTTCCGGTGAGTGAAATTCATTTTACGCCAGGTTCCCCGAGATTTATTAAAGCTGGCGTGCAGTTGGAGTTTTAAAAATCAGGCGGGTTTTTTGATTTCGAGAATGGGTAAAGAGTTTGTCTTTCGCTTTTTTACCACACCTGCCTACCGGCAGGCAGGTGTGGTAAAAAAAACGAATAAGTGAGACCCTCTTTAGCTCTGCAACAAGATTAACCATCAAGGTTTATTCAACTCTTCCACAAGAACAGAAATCTCGCTCACTGATTTTAACTTCAATTTCTTGGCTGCAGAAATTTCATCAATCCTGGATGAATAAGCTGGCAGTGCTTCCAGCAAAGATTGTTTACCTGCTTTGAGGCTTTTAATGCGTTTGATTTCACCACCCGGCACATATACATAGAATTGCTCAGTGGTTACGATTTCGCGACGGCTATAATCTCCCAGTGTCGGAACATCTTCTACTTTTTGTGAAATAAATTTCAGCAAATGCACCTTTGATCCGTAAGATAAAACCTGGTATATCGCGTTTTCATTATGTCCATCAATTTCAGGATAGCCTGCTTTGAAAACATACTGCCGTGGGTTGCCATCCATATCTTTTTCAGTGTACGATACAAGTTCAAAAAAATCGAGCTTGAGTTCCTGGCCATCCCTGATCATCATCATGGCATTGTTGAACGTATTAAATTTAAGTGGCACATCCTTTACTACACGTCCCTGCCCCAGTTCCACTGCACCCTGCCTGTATTCGGTAGAAAGAAAGGGTGATGATCCGCCAACATCAGTTAGCGAAGGCATACGAAAGGGTTTTGCGGGAAGATCATTAAGGGTACCTTCTTCAATTTTCACTGTATTTGTATCCTGCGCCAGGCCATTTACTGCAAATCCAAAACAAACCGCAGTAACCATAAACACATTTTTCACTAAAGCCATTTTTAAAAGATTATTAGGTTAACTAGTTTTTTTGAAGGTGCAAATATAGGTTGTGAGAGGAAAACATCTCTTAGATAAAAGATAAAAACTAAAAGATAAAAGTGTTATCAAGTCGTAGCCTTCGACAGAAGGCGCTTTTATCTTTTAACTGTTCTTTGTGATCTCCTGTAACTAACTCATCTTCCAATATAAAAAGCTCCACATCCGTGTGCGCCAAACACAATCAAAACAAAACCTTATTTTTGACAACCTTTAGTCCTTGAATGATTCTAACGATTGTTCGTCTAAATAAAAGGAAATAATCCAGGAAAGAAGACAGTAGTTTGCTTATGGCTAAGAAAGTTTCTAAAATTGGTGTGCTCACATCTGGCGGGGATTCTCCCGGTATGAATGCAGCCATCAGGGCAGTAGTTCGCACCGGTATTTATCATGGTTTGGAAGTTTATGGCATTATGCGTGGTTACCAGGGCATGATTGAAGATGATATATTTCGTATGGAGGGCCGTTCTGTGGCAAATATCATCCAGCGTGGTGGAACCATCCTTAAAACAGCACGTTGCAAAGATTTTTTCGATAAAGATGGTCGGAAAAAAGCTTACGACAACCTCAAGCGTCGTGGTATTGACGGTCTTGTGATAATTGGTGGTGATGGCTCCTTTCGTGGCGCGGTGCAGTTCAGCCAGGAATATGATATCCCGTGTATCGGCCTCGCCGGTACAATTGACAAAGACATATACGGTACCGACTTCACGATTGGGTTCGACACGGCGGTAAACACTGCTGTGGAAGCCATCGACAAGATCAGGGATACCATGGATGCCCACGATCGCATATTTATCATAGAGGTGATGGGGCGTGATGCGGGCTATATCGCATTACACAGCGGCATCGCTACCGGGGCAGAAAATATCCTGGTGCCCGAACGAAAAACCAATATGAAGGATATCATCCAGTCGTTGCTGGAGAAAGAGCGTCGGAAAAAACTGGTGAACCTGATCGTGGTTGCAGAAGGCGACGAATTTGGAGGCGCCGTGGAAGTGCAAAAGGTGTTGCAGGAAAGCCTTCCCAAAGCAGAAATAAGGGTTTGTATCCTTGGACATATTCAAAGGGGCGGTTCACCAAGTTGTATCGATCGTCTTATCGCAAGCCGAATGGGCTATCATGCAGTGGAAAGCCTGCTGGAAGGAAGATTTAATGTGTTCGTAGGTATCCTGAATAACAAAATGCACTACATCCCGCTGGAAAATGCGGTGAAAAATAAAGGCAAAATCGGTGAAGAATGGATGAAGATCGTCAAGATTTTGGCCAGTTAACAATTACAAGTCACCCCCAAACAGCAATTGCGAATACATATGGCTAAGAACATTGAGAAATATTTACACAAGGATTTTGATAAAGAAGCCGGCCGCCAGCATGCCTACAAAAGGACGAAGATCGTAGCTACTGTAGGACCCGCCTGCGATTCTTACGAACAATTACTGGAGCTTGTAAAAGCAGGTGTAAATGTTTTCCGGTTAAATTTTTCTCACGGCAGTCATGAAGACAAAGGAAGAATCATTGAATACATCCGCCAGATTAATAAAACGGAACCTTACAATATCGCTATTCTTGCCGACTTGCAGGGACCCAAATTGCGCGTAGGTGAGATTGAAAACGGTTCACTTGATTTGCGCGAAGGTGATATTCTCACGTTCACCAATGAGCGCGTAGTTGGCAATCTTGAAAAAATATTCGTATCCTATCCCGATCTGCATGCCGATGTACAGATTGGAGAAAAGATACTTATTGACGATGGCAAGCTGGAAGTAGTGGTTACAGAGATTACAAAAGATAAAAACGTAAAAGTAGTAGTAACACTTGGTGGAACTCTTTATCCAAAAAAAGGAGTAAACCTTCCGGATACAAATATTTCGCTGCCGTCGCTGACGGAAAAAGACCTTGCCGACCTCCAATATATTCTTGGTCAGCAGGTGGATTGGGTGGCACTTTCATTTGTAAGGAGAACGGAAGATATTATCGATCTCAAACGCCGGTTAAAAGAGGGCGGCAGCAAAGCCAAAGTAATCGCCAAGATCGAAATGCCGGAAGCGCTGAAAAACCTCCGCGATATTATATTGGAAAGCGATGGCGTAATGATTGCCCGTGGTGACCTGGGAGTGGAACTACCCATCGAAGAAGTACCACTGATACAAAAGGACATTATTAAAAAATGTCTTCACCGTGCAAAGCCGGTGATCGTGGCCACACAGATGATGGAAAGCATGATCGACCGTACAAAACCCAACCGTAGCGAAATTACCGACGTGGCCAATGCAGTACTCGAAGGTACCGATGCGGTGATGCTGAGTGCAGAAACGGCGACAGGCAAATATCCGAGACTGGTAGTGGAAACTATGACGAAGATCATTCTCGAGATAGAAGAAAAAGCATATGATTATAATCGTGATGAAATGTTACGTCCACAGGCCAAATCGCCTTCCTTCCTGAGCGATGCACTATGCTACAACGCCTGCAAACTGGCGGAAGATGTAAATGCTGATGCCATTATCGGGATGACGCAGAGCGGCTATACCGGATTTATGATAAGTAGCTACCGGCCCAAAGCTATCCTGTATATTTTTACCAAAGAAAGAAGCCTTGTCAACCAGCTTAGTTTAAGCTGGGGTGTGCGGGCATTTTATTACGATGAAGAAGAAAGCCTGGATGATATTTTTTCCGACCAGATAGATATTCTTAAAACACGCACCTTCCTCAAAAATGGAGATGTGGTGGTAAGTACAGGAAGCACACCGGTGAAATTGCATTTACCAACGAATGTGTTGAAGATTGCAAAAGTGGAGTAATTGCACGCAACGACGCAAAGATTAATTCATAAGGCGCAAAGTGCCTTAGCAGCTTATGTATTATTCTTTGCGTTTTTGCGTGAAACCTAACTCCATAAACACAGTATCACCGCCGCCACTACATTTCCCAGCAAATGATATCCTCCATCAATTAGCCAAAGAACCCTGGGCTTGCTTTGATACAGGTATGAAATAGAGATAGATGTGACTGCGAAGCAAATCCCGGTCAGCAATCCGAGTTTAACACCAGACAACGCCGCGTAAAGCCCCAGTCGGTGTACCAGTATGCCGAGGCCAATGCAGGTGATTGCTACAAGTAAGAACGTGAAGGCCATCACGCCTCCCATTCCTTTTTTTGCATCGGTGTTACTCATATTTATTCCCGTACTTTTTAACCAGGTATTGCCAAACAGGGCCTTCGAATACCAGATGGCACCCAGCATAAAATAAGCAACGGCGGCTACCAGCACGGCAAGCCAGTTCATGTCGGTGAGAAATGAATTATCCATAATCAGAGCAGTTTTGGGTAGTTAAAAGGTAGGGTTTTTTTTACCAAAAACAAAAGGCCACGAGCTACGAGCCTCGAGCCGCGAGCAAAAGTATTTAGCTCGCGACCCGAGGTTCGTGCTCGTGGCCATAATCCAGGAATTATCTAACTAGAACAATTTTTATCTTTTAACTTTTATCTTTTATCTCGTTAAAGTTTCCTGATCATAATATTCCTATACCAAACCTGGTTATCATGATCCTGCAGGCATATTTTCCCTTTTTTATACGTTGCAAAGTCTTTCCATTCCTTGAATTTGCTGCCAGCGACAAGCTTTTTCCAATTATCATCCCATAGCATGATGGATACATTGTTCTCGCCATTAAGAAACAGGTCAAGTTTGCCATTCACACATTTTATTTCTGCCACATTCCACTCCCCTGCCGGTTTTACTGTTTCTCTTGTGCTGGATACAAGATCATACAGATCTCCTGCCCGGTGTTTTGGATATTTTGAATCGTTATGCAATGCATTGTCGAGCACCTGCATTTCGGGACCAGTTTCATAGGGATGTTTATATTTTACGGAATCATCGACTACATAAAACATGATACCGCTGTTACCACCTGGCGCAATCTTCCACTCCAGCTTGAGATGAAAATTTTCAAAGTCCTCATCTGTTACAATGTCACCCCCTCCTACCACCTTTCCATCTTTTTTGGAAGATGTGTCGAGATAGAGAGCTCCATCAGCAATTTTCCACGCGCTACCTATTGGTTGATTGCCGTATTTGTGCCAGCCTGCAGTTGTCTGGCCATCGAATAAAAGTTGCCAGCCTTCTGCCTTTTGTGCATCGGTCAATGAATTGTTCATGATGGTGTCAGTTTTCGAGACCGTAGTATCGGTTACTGTAGTGGTGTCTTTATCGGTTTCATTATTGCATGCAGCCATACAAATACAGATAGCAAGTCCTGTCGTCCATTTACGCATAGTGTTCAGATTTTATTTTTTTAATAATAGAATATAGCGAACCATCGCTTCCGCATCTTCTTTCGACACTTGCGGGTGTGGAGTCATCATTGCCGGCCCCCATACGCCATTGCCACCAGTGATGATCTTGCCGGCAAGGTAAGGCACAACAGTATCCGGCAGTGACGCATATTTGTTTGCCACATCGCGATAACTGGGGCCCGTAAACGGCTCATCAATTTTGTGACAGGTAAGGCAATCGCTCTTCCCAATCAAACTTATTCCTTTCTGGTAGTTGGGGTCTTGCGTAATATCTTTTTCAGTAGTTGTAGTAGTGGTCGTTTCCTTTGTATCAGTCGCTTTTTTATCACCAGAGTCCCCACAGGCAGTCAACAATGACAATGCAATCAGAGGAAGAATTATTTTTTTCATAACCTTAAATTTTTTGCAATGGAAATATACTACGAATAAGATAAAAGTTAAAAGATAAAAGATAAAAGTGGCCCAGGTCGGTCTTTCATAACTTTTATCTTTTTAACTTTTATCTTTTATCTACAGTCATCGGTCATTCCAATCCAAGGAGTGTCCTGTTTCCTTTCTCATCAACTCCGCTTGCCGCGAAATCATCAAACGCCCGTTCAGTAACCCGGATAATGTGCTTTTGTATAAACTCAGCACCTTCACGTGCACCATCCTCGGGGTGTTTGATGCAACATTCCCACTCCATTACCGCCCAACCTTTATAGTCATATTGGGCAAGTTTGCTAAATATAGTTTTAAAATCCACCTGTCCGTCGCCTGGTGAACGATACCGGCCCGCGCGATCGGCCCATCCCTGGTATCCACCAAATGTGCCCTGCCTGCCAGTAGCATTAAACTCAGCATCCTTGACATGAAACGCCCTGATGCGCTCATGATAGTGATCGATATACCGGATATAGTCGAGTTGTTGCAACACGAAGTGAGAAGGGTCATACAAAAGGCATGCCCTGGGGTGGTTATTCACTTTAGCAAGAAACATTTCATATGTGATGCCATCAAACAAATCTTCGCCGGGATGTATTTCATAGCAAACATCCACACCGCATTCATCAAAATAATTCAATATTGGTAGCCACCGTTTCGCCAACTCTTTAAATCCCTCTTCTACCAGGCCTGCAGGTCGCTGCGGCCAGGGATGGAATAAATGCCAGAGTAACGAACCGCTAAAAGTAGCATGTGCATTCAATCCCAAATTTTGTGAGGCTTTGGCGGCGTACTTCAATTGCTGGACGGCCCATTCAGTCCGCGCTTTTGGATTGCCATGTAAAGATTTTGGCGCAAAGCCGTCGAATAATATATCATAAGCAGGATGTACGGCCACCAGTTGTCCCTGCAGATGCGTGGAAAGTTCAGTGATCTCCAGGCCGCATTCATTTACGATGCCTTTTATCTCATCCGCATAAGTTTTGCTTTCGGCAGCTTTTTGCAAATCAATGAACCTAGGGTCGAGCGTTGGTACCTGCACACCTCTAAATCCCAGTGCTTCGGCCCAAAGGCAAATAGATCGCAGGTTGTTGAAGGGCGCTGCATCGCCTATAAATTGAGCTAAAAAGATGGCTGGGCCCTTAATTGTTGTCATATTTATTCCGGCGTAAACTACTTACGCATAGTTTTATTTTTAATCGTCAATGTTCAATCATACTTCAAAATTGATCCACTTTTGTTCGCTCTTTCCACTTTTTATTACCTGTTCAATAAACGCCATTCCTCTTATTCCTTCTCTCATCCCAGGAAAATCCATCCATTCTTCTTTTAGTTGCTGTCCTGCCAGTTTTGCTTTTACACTTAAAGCAAAATTTCGGTAGTGATTGGCAAAAGCTTCGAGGTATCCTTCCGGGTGACCAGCGGGTGTGCGGCAATTGTGAGCGGCAGCAGCACTTAAATACGATGATCCTGCTCTCCAAACTTCTGCCGGGCGGTCGGCCCATTTAACCAACAGGGTATTTGCATCTTCCTGTTGCCATTCCAATCCACCTTTATCACCATATACCCGTACTTTGACATTATTTTCTTCACCGGCCGCTACCTGTGTTGCAATCAGTACGCCACTCGCGCCATTATCATATTTTAGTAATACAGCACCATCGTCATCAAGTCTTCTTCCTGCTACAACGATATTGATGTCTGCACAAAGTTTTGTTGTTTGCAGGCCGCTTACATACTCTGCGAGGTTGAATGCATGTGTGCCGATATCCCCCATTGCGCCTGCGATACCACTTTTGGTAGGATCGGTACGCCAGGCTGCCTGCTTTTGCTCCGCACTTTCAATGAAGTTACTTAACCAGCCCTGTGGATATTCAACATATACTTTCCGGATGGAACCGAATTTACCGCTCATCACCTGCTGCCTTGCTTCCTTTACCATCGGGTAACCTGTGTACGTATGTGTAAGGCAAAATAGCACTTGCGTGCGATCCGCAACTGCTTTTAATTTTTTTGCTTCATCAAGAGTAAATGTCATGGGCTTGTCGAGCACCACATGAAATCCATTTTCCATCGCGAGCTGTGCAGGCTCGAAATGTACATGGTTGGGTGTAACGATGCTTACAAATTCCATGCGCTCGCCAGGAGGTAATTCCGCTTCGCGGCGGATCATTTCCTTGTAAGATCCATAAATACGCTGCGGGCTGAGACCAAGCTGCTCTCCCGCTTGTTTGGATTTGTCGGGGTCGCTGCTGAATGCACCACACACCAATTGAATTTCTCCGTCGATATTGGCAGCTATTCGATGTACGGCACCGATAAATGCGCCCGGACCACCGCCTATCATACCCATTCTTAATTTCCTGTTCGGCATTGCAAACGTTTGAAGTAAGTGCTACAAATAAAATTGAATCTCCAGCACCTTGATATGTGTTTAAAAATAGTACATTTAGTTTTCTAAAATCACTTTTGCAAAACTAACGATTCATCAAACCAACTTGCTCATGAAATCAACAACCCGAATCCAGTTATCCGTAATGATGTTCCTTGAGTTCTTTATATGGGGTGGATGGTTTGTAACATTGGGAACTTTTTTGGGCAAGAACCTGGCTGCAACCGGTGACCAGACTGGTGATGTATTTTCAACTCAATCATGGGGAGCCATAATTGCTCCCTTTATTATTGGGCTTATCGCCGACAGGTATATCAATGCCGAAAAAATATTGGGGGCATTGCATATACTTGGCGCTCTTTTGATGTACCAGATGTACAACGCGGAATCAATAAGTGTGTTTTACCCATATGTATTCGTGTATATGGTGCTATACATGCCCACACTGGCGTTGGTCAATTCCGTATCCTTCAACCAAATGCAGAATCCTGAAAAAGATTTTTCCGGAATTCGTGTATGGGGTACCATAGGTTGGATTATAGCCGGATTGCTCATTAGTTATCTTTTCCATTGGGATTCTGCAGAAAACACGGCTAAAGGAATGCTTAAAAATACGTTCCTCATGTCGGGAGTAGCTTCCCTTATTTTGGGGATTATGAGCTTTACACTGCCTAAAACTCCACCCAAACGGACTCCTGGTGAAAAAGTAAGCCTAAAAGAAATTATTGGACTGGATGCATTAAAACTCCTAAAGGATAAAAATTTCGCAATTTTCTTTATTGCTTCGGTCCTTATTTGTATTCCACTCGCATTCTATTATCAAAACACCCATCCTTTCCTTACTGATGTGGGCATGAAGAATCCTACCGGTAAGATGACAATTGGACAAATATCAGAGGTGCTTTTCCTCTTACTACTTCCCATATTTTTTACGAAATACGGTTTTAAGAAAACTATCCTGGTCGGTATGTTTGCCTGGGCGTTAAGATATATCTTGTTTGCATATGGCGATGCAGGCGACCGGGCATTTATGTTGCTTACAGGCATTGCGTTGCACGGTATTTGCTACGATTTCTTTTTTGTTTCAGGACAGATTTACACAAATGCACGGGCAGGCGAAAAAATCAAGAGTGCAGCACAGGGCCTCATTACATTAGCAACTTATGGCGTGGGCATGTTGATAGGTTTCAAAGTTGCCGGTTTGATTAAAGATTCTTATCAATTACCAGATGGTTCTTATGACTACAGAATGATATGGATTATCCCGTCTATCATTGCAGCGGCCGTTCTTGTACTTTTTGCTTTGTTTTTCAAGGATGAAAAGAAAAAATTTGGCGTTAATTATTAATCCAGCCTAGATGCGTAAAAGTTTTTCCAGGAGATCATGGCTGAAAGAAGTAACGGCAGGTACGCTTGCAGTAACTTCCTTACCTGCATTTGAATCATTCGCGTCTACGAATAACATGGGCGTTAAATTAAAGGGTAACATCAATCACTCCGTTTGCTCCTGGACCTACAACTTCATGCCCCTTAATGAACTTTGCCTGCTTGCAAAAAAACTCGGGTTGCAGGCAATCGACCTCCTGGCACCGAAAGACTGGCCCATCCTTCAACAACACGGCATTACCTGCTCCATGTGCTATACAGCGGGAAAGATCAGTCTTACCGAAGGATGGAATAATAAAAATTTTCACGCATCGCTCATCAATGATTTTAAAGAGGCCATACCCCTTGTTGCCAAAGCCGGTTATAAAAACCTTATTTGCTTCAGTGGCAATCGTAATGGTATGGATGATGAAACGGGTTTGAAGAATTGCGTGGAAGGTCTCCGTCAGATCATGCCACTTGCCGAACAAAATAAAGTGATCATACAAATGGAACTGTTCAACAGCAAGATCGATCACAAGGATTATATGTGCGATAAAAGCGCATGGGGTGTTGAACTGTGCAAGCGACTGGGATCACCTAACTTTAAGTTACTGTACGATATTTATCATATGCAGATAAATGAAGGGGATGTGATACGGACCATTAGGGATAACCATCAATACTTCGGTCATTATCATACGGCGGGTGTACCAGGCAGGAACGAAATAGGCGAAACACAGGAACTATATTACCCGGCAATTATGAAAGCCATCCACGCCACAGGTTTCAAAGGCTATGTGGCACAGGAATTCATTCCTACCGGTAAAGATGAAAAGGCAAAAGTAGCTGCGCTGAAGAAAGCTATTAGTATTTGCGATGTGTAAAGTGCAGGGGTGGAAAAACATTAAACGTTTGAGATGAGATGTTGCATAATATTTTATATTGATTGGTCTATCAGATTAACAAGTTTAATAAGGCTCACTTAACATTTAACGATTAAAAAAGGGATATTACCCGATTAAACAGAGCATATGGCAGAAAATACATACGACGCAATTGTAATCGGTTCCGGTATTAGCGGAGGCTGGGCAGCCAAAGAATTATGTGAAAAAGGACTCAAAGTAATCATGCTGGAGCGGGGACATGATATTAAACATATCCAGGACTACCAGAAAACCAACCAGCCAGTTTGGGAATATCCGCACCGTGGTAGCCGCACGCAGGAAATGATCAAGGAATATCCTTTCTTAAAAAGAGACTACCCGCTCAATGAACGTAACCTGAATTTCTGGGCAGTGGATAAGGATAATCCTTATTCTGAGACCAAGCGATTTGACTGGTATCGCGGTTACCATGTAGGGGGTCGCTCGCTCATGTGGGGACGTCAATCCTATCGCTGGAGTGATTTCGATTTCGAAGCCAATGCAAAAGAAGGTGTTGCAGTAGACTGGCCCATACGCTACAAGGATATTGCGCCGTGGTATGATTATGCAGAGAGTTTTGCCGGCATAAGTGGCTCCCTGGAAAATCTCCCACAATTGCCCGACGGAAAATTTCAACCGCCAATGGAGCTCAACTGCGTGGAGAAAGATGTAGCAGCACGGATCAAACAACATTACCAGGATAAACGCCGCATCATCATCGGCCGTGTAGCGAATTTAAGTGTTGCTAAAATGGATCAGAACAGGCAATGCAATTACCGCGATATGTGTTGGAATGGCTGTCCCTTTGGAGGCTATTTCAGTACACAATCCTCTACGCTGCCTGCGGCAATGAAAACAAACAATCTTACCGTGCGTCCTTTCTCTATTGTAAGAAGGATCATCTATGATAAAAATACCAAAAAGGCGACCGGTGTAGAAATACTCGATGCGGAAAACAACCAGACTTATGAATACAAGGCGAAGATCATTTTTGTAAATGCTTCAGCCCTCAACTCCACCTGGATATTGATGAACTCCGCAACAGACGTATGGCCCGGTGGATTGGGAAGCAGCAGTAACGAACTTGGACATAATGTAATGGATCACCATTTCCGTTGCGGTGCAGGTGGCGAAGTAGAAGGGTTCGCAGATAAATATTATTTCGGTCACCGCCCCACAGGATTTTATGTACCCCGCTTCCGCAATTTATTTGGGGAAAAAAGAGACTACCTGCGGGGCTTCGGATACCAGGGTGGTGCCAACCGATCCGGATGGGGTCGCGAGGTAGCAGAACTTAGTATTGGTGGTGAATTTAAAGATGCGTTGTGCGAACCCGGCAACTGGAGCATTGGAATGACTGCTTTCGGTGAAATGCTTCCTTATCATGAGAACAGGATTTCGCTCGATCCCAATAAAAAAGACAAGTGGGGCATGCCTGTCCTTGCCTTCGATGTGGAAATAAAAGAAAATGAAAAGAAGATGCGCCTGGATATGATGAACGATGCCAAGGAAATGTTTGAGGCAGCCGGTGTTAAAAATGTAAATGCGTGGGACAATGAATATGCTCCGGGCATGGGCATTCATGAAATGGGTACTGCTAGAATGGGTCGCGATGCAAAAACATCGGTGCTCAATGGCAATAACCAGGTGTGGGATGCTTTGAATGTATTTGTTACAGATGGCGCCTGCATGACATCAGCTTCCTGTGTTAATCCTTCGCTCACCTACATGGCATTAACAGCGAGGGCGGCAGATTTTGCAGTTAATGAACTTAAAAAAGGAAATCTCTAAGCTTACTATTCTATTAATATTTTAAAAAGCAGGATATGAACAGACGCGACCTATTAAAACAAATTGCTTTGCTTACCGGCGGTGTGGTAATTGGTGGTGAAGTATTCCTGACCGGGTGCAAGAGTGGACCAGCTACTGAAGCAGGCTTTACCGAAGCTAACATTGCACTGCTCGATGAAATAGGTGAAACGATATTGCCCGCAACTTCAACGCCCGGTGCAAAGGCGGCAAAAATTGGACAGTTCATGAGGACTATCGTGAACGACTGTTATGAAGTAAAAGATCAGAAGATTTTCACCGAAGGAATCAGTAAACTACAGGAGGCGTGCAAGAAATCTAAGTCAAAGTATTTCATGGAATGCAGTGCCGCAGAACGGCAGGAATTCCTGACAGCACTCGACAAAGAAGCGCGTGAATACCAGAAAAAGAAATCTGATTTTGATAAGCAGCAGCAGGAGATACAACAAAAAGAACAAACGGATAAAGGAGAAAAGGATCCTATAAAGGAAGAAATGCCAACTCATTATTTTACGATGATGAAGCAATTGACATTGTGGGGTTTCTTTACATCCAAAGAAGGTATGATGCAGGCGCTTCGTTATGTACCGGTGCCCGGAAAATATGAAGGATGTATTGATTATAAAAAAGGAGATAAGATCCAGGTAGGATTGGATGGTTAATGTATAAAAATGACCCAATGAATTATAATCGCAGAAAATTTATCAAAATCAGCGGTGGTGCTGCCGCCGGCGTAGCGGTGTCATCAATGGCTGGAATGTCGTTGCTGTCCTGTGCCGAAAAAGCAAAAGCCAGTGAACCCTTCGGCATACAATTGTACACATTGCGTGACATACTACCTGCAGATCCCAAAGGTATATTGAAACAGGTAGCGTCCTTTGGTTACAAGTTTATTGAAAGTTATGAAGGTCCCAATGGTATGTTCTGGGGCATGAGTAATAAAGACTTCAAAAAATATATGGATGACCTTGGAATGGTGATTGTTTCGAGTCATACCGACATTAATAAAGATTTTGATCGCAAGGCCGCCGAAGCTGCCGAAATCGGTATCAAATACCTGATATGTCCTTACCTCGGCGCACAACCCTCGCTCGATCATTATAAAAAATTTGCGGCCGACTTCAACAACCGCGGTGAGATCTGTAAAAAGAATGGCATCCGGTTCGCCTATCACAACCATGAATACACATTTGTATTGCAGGAAGGGCAATACCCGCAGGATGTGCTGATGACGAATACTGATCCTGCGCTGGTAGATTATGAAATGGATATTTTCTGGGTTGTTACCGGAAAACAGGATCCAGTAACATGGTTGAAAAAGTATCCCAACCGCTTTAAATTATCCCACGTCAAAGACAGGAAAAAGAATACAGACGAACGCGATGCCATGTGCGAATTGGGTACTGGGATCATCGATTTCCCAACTGTTTTAAGGGTGGCGAAGGAAAATGGAATGGAATATTTCATAACGGAGCAGGATACAAACTTTGCAAGCTCCCCCATGAAAAGCGTGGAGCAAAATGCTGCGTATATGAAAAATATTAAGTTTTAGGGTTATTATGCCCTGACGGCTTCCAATGCTTCACGCAATGCACGTACTGCGTCCGGATCAATAGCATTGTTCATATAACTTTCAGAAGAATCTTCAAAAGCGGGGTGGATAAATTCCATCGCGCTTTTTTCTTTTCCCCGTAGGGAAGAATGAAATTCGGTGCAACCAGTTTTTTCAGCAAGCATTCTTATATTATCTGCCCGTACTCCACTTCCCGGCATGATATGAATACGATGTCCCCCAATACGATTAAGCTCAGCTATTAGTTCCACCCCATCGGGCGCTGCTGGTCGCTGCCCCGAAGTAAGAATTCGATCGCAGCCCAGTTGAATCAATTCTTCCAATACTTCAAAAGGATTGGAACAACGGTCGAATGCACGGTGAAAAGTAACAGACATGGGATGGGCTGCTTCAATAAGTTTTCCCATTCGTTTGAGGTCTATATCACCGTCACGCTGCAGCAGCCCGGTCACGATACCATCGCACTGTAATTGTTTACAAATATTGATATCGTGCAGCATGGTTACATACTCATCGTCCGTATACAAAAAATCACCTCCACGCGGCCTTATGATAGGAAACAATGACACTGAAAATGCTTCCCGGCACTGTCGGATCATTCCATACGAGGGGGTAGTACCACCTTCTACCAGGTTGGCGCAAAGTTCAATCCTGTCTGCACCCCCAGCTACAGCGGCCTTGGTTGTAGTAAAATCGGAAGTAGCGATCTCAATTACGTATTTCATATATCCAGGTTGACTAGTTATTTAAGATACTGCTTTTAACTGGCAAACCAGCTCTTTGCCGGCACCAACTTTTCCATATCCTTATTTCTTATCGCGTAATTGAAACCTTTGTGAATCGAAAATGCTCCTACCCGTCCCAGTTTATCTATAGCCAGAAAACCAACCTGGATATCTTTGGCCTTATCTTTTTTTATCCTGATTATTCTTTCGATAACTTTTTTGCAAGCCAGTTCAGGCGAGATGCCCTGGCGCATCAATTCTACTACGGAGTGCGATCCCGCAACGCGGATCACGTCTTCTCCCTGCCCTGTAGCTGTACATGCACCTACTTCGTTATCTACAAACAACCCGGCGCCAATGATCGGCGAATCGCCTACCCGCCCACGCATTTTAAAACCTGCACCGCTGGTAGTACAACTACCACTCAGGTTGCCGTTGGCATCCATCGCTACCATGCCGATAGTGTCGTGATTCCATTCTCCGTTCTCAAGCTTATGCGGTGCAAAGGGTCCATGTCCTTTTTTATTTTCAACGTTGATGGCTGGAGGCTGGTAACGTGATGTCTTCAGCCATTCTTTATAGCTCTTTTCCGCACTGTCAGATAATTTCTGCTCCTCCAATTGAAAACCCTCAGCAATTGCAAACTGCTGTGCGCCGCTGCCTACCAGCATCACATGTGGTGTTTTTTCCATTACGCGCCTCGCTACAGAAATTGGATGTTTGATACGTTCAAGAAAAGCAACACTGCCGCAATTGGCATACTCATCCATAATGCAGGCATCCAGCGTTACAATCCCATCACGGTCAGGATTAGCGCCCAGTCCCACACAGCAACTTTGTTCAGCTTCGGTTACCATTACACCCTTTTCCACTGCATCCAGGGCTCGTCCCCCGGATTGCAATACCTCCCAGGCAGCTTTATTTGCTGCCAGCCCTGCACTCCAGGTGGATACTACCAAAGCTTTTCCCTTTACCGCAACCATTCCTGGGTTTGCGGCCGCAACTTTGCCAAGAAACATTCCGAGCGAACTGAGTGTGGAAGTTTGTAAGAACTTTCTCCTGTTGAACATGTTGATTGTTTATGTTTCGAAATTAAAGGAAAAGGTATGAGTGGACTCGAAAAAGTGTAGGATAAAACTGGTTTAAAAGGTAATAATTTAATGCCCGTTAGGTATAGTAACTCTATCAGTCAAACCCTGGTTTCTCGCGGCGAACGCCACGATAGAGTGCGACGCAGCGATATTTATATAATTCATCACATAATTGAAAACAGCCTTATAATCACCGCTGCGTCGCTGCATTTTTTAGCGTTCGCCGCGAGAAACAAAGTTTAACACACCCAAAACAGCTTTTTCAATGTTTAAACATTGAAAATTCGTATATTTGCATCATAAACGTAACACACACACATGAAAATTGAAATAATATCAGGAAGTCCAAGAGTTAACAGCCTTACACGCCGGGTGGCCCTTCATTTGAAAAACTGGGTGAAGGAAAATACCAGCCACGACATTGATCTTATTGATCTCAAAGACTGGAACCTCCCTCCTGTTCAATCTGTTTTTGTATCGGTAGAAAAAACACCCGATGAATTCAAACCACTTGCAGAACGTGTATTCAATGCAGATGCATTTATCCTCGTTACACCTGAATACAATGGAAGTTATTCCCCCGCCTTGAAAAACCTGCTTGATCATTTTCCAAAGCAGCATCATAAACCATTTGGCATAGCCACCGCATCACCCGGAGCATTGGGTGGGATACGCGCCGCACAACAATTATTATTGTTGATACCGGCCTTGTTTGGACTTGCATCACCGTACCTGCTGGTAGTACCATCAGTTGACAAAAAGTTTAGTCCCGATGGTGACCTGCTTGAAACAAGTTTTCAAAATAGCGTACACAATTTTATCACTGAATTTATGTGGCTATCGGAAAAGGTAGTGCAGGAAAAAATACAGGTTGCATCCTGAGATCATATTATGATTATCATTTAAAAAAAGGAATTATATGGCTACTAAAAAAACAATAGAAGCCGTCATTGCTCCACCGCCGGCACATATGGTTGGCGACGGCTTTAGGGTACACAGCTTTTTCCCTGGCGGACGATTGATTGATAAAAAAAGAATGAGTCCTTTCTTTTTGCTTGACTACAATGCGAAAGTCGATTTTTCGCCTGCCGTTGAGCCAAGAGGAGTTGGCGTACATCCCCACCGCGGTTTTGAAACCGTAACAATCGCTTATCATGGAAGAATTGCTCACCACGACAGCGCAGGCAACAGTGGTGTAATTGGTGAAGGCGATGTGCAATGGATGACTGCGGCCTCCGGCCTTTTACATAAGGAGTATCATGAAGAATCATTCAGCAAAAGCGGGGGATTATTTCAAATGGTACAGCTATGGGTAAACCTACCGGCAAAAGATAAAATGACCGCGCCCAAATACCAGGAAATAACAAAAGGCATGATGGGCAATTACAAATTGCCCGACAATAACGGAACTATAGAAATCATCGCTGGTGACTACAAGGGAACCGCTGGTCCTGCATCTACCTTTACGCCGCTACATGTATATAATGCCCGTTTGAAAAAAGATGGAAAAGCCGCGTTCACCTTTCCTGCAAAATACAATACCGGTATGCTCGTCATTGAAGGAAATGTGCAAATACTGGACAGGGAGGTTGCTGCCGATCATTTTGTGTTATTTAAAAATGAAGGTGAAGAAATAAATATTGAAGCTTCAGAAGATAGTGTCGTATTGGTTCTTTCCGGCGAACCGATCAATGAACCTATTGCACAGTACGGCCCATTCCTGATGAATACATGGGAAGAATTAGAACAGGCGATACAGGATGTTAATGCGGGGAAGTTTGGAGTTCTAGAAGACTAAATAGTTAAAAGTTAAAAGATAAAGTTGTACTTAATCGGAATTCCCGACTGGATCCAACTTTTATCTTTTAACTTTTATCTTTTATCTACCCCAGCTTTGCCTTCCATATAATGAAGCAGACTACGCTTGGCATTATTCTGCACTTTTTTCTTCATCCACCCCATCCATCCAAATAGTTTGCCCTTCCACCCCAATGCCTGGCCAATCCATGTACTTAACCGGAACGCATCGCTGTGCTCGACAATTTTGCCATCTCTCAATCGCATAAATGCCTTCACATTATTTACAACAGGATTACCGGTTTTGGAAAAAGTATAGCTCGCTGTCCACTTACACGTCGCATACTCTTCATCGATGAGATCGATCGTGGAAAAATCCAGTTTAAAATCCTTTGCATTCTTACATAGCATTTCCCACATCGATTTTACTTCTTCCCCTTTTAATATTAGAAACACGGGATCGCTAAAAACAATATCGTCACTATAGCAATCATTCATCGTTTGATAATCCCGTGCCTGGAAGGCTTTATAAAATCGTGTGATCACGTCTGCATTGTTTGGCATAAAATAAAGATGTATGTGAATACAGAATGAGTAAATTTAAACTATCGAAATTGAAACAGGTAAGAATATTTTTCTTATTTCATTCTGTTCACTCTACTACATCCGAACTTCATGCAGTAACGATTTATGTCGTATCAATATCAGTAATTAGGTTTAGTGTTTATTAATATCTACATGTATACTAAACTGGATACGGTTAGCCTTACCCTCAGCATCATCAAAGTTCGTTCTGATACCATGCAAGTATTCAATTCCGGCAAATGCGCTTTTATGGAACTGCCATATAAGGTTGACTGCCCCGTAGAAAGCACTCTTAAGATCCGAGCCGGGCTGCGAAGATAGATTGTCTTCACTGCCATAATTAGCCACAACAAGTGTTGAAAATGCCGGGCTCCAGAAGTGCCTGATACCTGCTGTATAACCAATACCTGAGATTGCAGTCAGTTCATCATTGGCATCCGGTGCCGCAAACTTACCACTTCGATAACGCGATATACCCGGGCCGGCAATTACCTGGTAGATAAAGTAATCCTTTTTAAGAAAGTTTATTTGACCCGAGAGGTTTACTCCAAACAACCCGGTTGATTCCGTTGAGTCAGTAGCAGACCTGAACCGCACTACGCCTGCAAATCCAGACAATTGAATATGCCCCCATTTGCCGGTTTTTCTATATCGGGCTGTAAAATCCGGAAGAAAAGTTTCCATCTTACCAGGTTGTGCCATTGGTTGCACATTGATACTTGGTTCTTCTAAAGCGATGCCTATATAGCTATTCCTGCCGGTGTGTATCTTATATCTGATTATTCCGTGACGTACAAATGCATAAGCTGTCGGTTTTTCAAAATCCAGAGTCGGCGGAATAATATTTTCATCCATGAAATTTGACCAATATTGACCCGCAAGCAGTTTACCACCGATCTCAACATAAGCATGACGCAAACGAAATGCCCCACTGGTTCCGTAAAAATCACCTTCAACATAAGCTCGCAAATCGGTTTTGCCCGCGGGTGTTTTGAAATCCAACATCAACCTTGTCTCATTTGCCTGTAAATGCGTATTCGTACCTTTTGAACCATCGGTAGGAATTTTGGAAACATCAAAAAAACTAGGTGAGTTAATTGGATTAAGATCATGTATGAAGTCAAACTTCACATATCCACCTATTGTTATCAATGAATTTGTTTTAGGAATCTTCCACCACCCTGCCGGAACGTCGACTGTTGAGTCCTGGGCTGAAGCCTGCACACAAAAGCATACAGACCAAAGCATAGTTTGAATATACCGCATATGGTAAAAATTAATTTTTAGAGGAGATATCATCAATGGTCAGCGTTCTTTCATTAAGGGCCTGCGTGGGGCGATTATTATTCTTTAGTCTTGATGAAAATGCGGTGAGCTGATCCTTACTCATCGAAATCGGATCTCGCAATACAAGCCATTGTACATTTTCGGAACAGGGAGGTGTTGTCAACGACCCTATATAATGGTAGGCATAAAGTTCTTTTGGTACTAGTACTCCTATTGTTACATCTACGCTGTCATGCGTTTTCTTTTCACCGGGAGCATTTGGAAGATATTTGATAAGCTGGTCAAAATTTTTATTGTGCATGCCTTCCTGTACTAACACGCCAATTACGGCCAGACTTTTATCTTCAGCCTGGTGTACCAAATGTATTTCCATCGGCGAATGTTTTCCGTTTACCGTATGTTCGCTGGGAGTGTGAAAATGAAATTGCTTCAGACCATAAACTTTTCCATTGTAGGTGATTGCGCTTCCTTCTTCTGGGGTTACCTGTATAGTGTGCCCATTATTGATAAGCTCTTCCATATGTTCGTTGTGGGCAATTCGCAAACTCGTCGTTTTGTATTCAACTTTCCACTGAGATGCCCCTTTACCCGGGCCGGCCATTAGATTTATCGGCGATTGCGATTTCCCGGTTCCACATAGAGCATATACGGGAGATAATTGTCCCCAGCCTGCAGGCCCTCCTTCCTCACTATAGCTCCAATGTACCGGCCTGTCTGACTTAGTTGTAACAGTACTCGCTGAGGTATCGGTTTTTCCTTCTTTGGATTTGTCTGCTTCATTGGAGTTGCATGATGATACACCTGCTATTGTAAACAGCATGCCTACATGTAAAAGTTTAATTTTGAACATGATTATGGTTTTTAGATCAAATAAAATTTGCGGCTATTTCTATTTTTTTGAAAACGATATAGATTGAGTTATGGTTGGAAATACAACCTTAACGGTCTAATCATCAATATTGACGTGCAATTTTTTAACCGATAGCAGGAATTGCCTCAGTGGCGCCACTGGTACGAGGGGATAAGCAATGTTAATCGTTTTTGCCTGGGAAGTAGAATGAATTTAAACAGGATTTGCACATAATTATCATTTTGTGCAAGACTGGATTTATAAAGTGTAATGTATACAGAAGATATGTTCGGCCTGTATTAAAAATATTTAAATACAGGTGAATGCAGAATATGTAAATTTAAAGCTTCAAAAACTAACCCATGCGAAAAATTTCCCTGTCTATTTTTTTGATTCATTGTATTTTATTCTCCTTTGCCCAATTTGAACAGGATTCGGCATGGATACGAGATAATTATTTGAAAGTAGAACAAAACATCCCGATGAGGGATGGCATCAAACTATTCACCTCTATTTATTATCCAAAAGATCAAAGTGAAAAACATCCCATCTTAATGGTACGGACGCCTTATTCCTGTGCACCTTATGGAACAGCATATTCGCCGCGTCTGTGGGAAAGATGGAAATATTATGCAAGGGAAAATTATATTATCGTAATACAGGATGTGCGTGGGCGCTGGATGAGCGAAGGGGTATTTGAAGATGTGCGACCATTTATTAAAGACAAGAAAACCAAAGATGATATCGATGAAGCCAGCGATACGTATGATGCCATTGACTGGATGGTAAAAAATTTGCCTAACAACAATGGAAATGTGGGTGTATTCGGCATTTCTTACCCAGGCTTTTACTCCACCATGGCTGCTGCTTCCAATCATCCGGCATTGAAAGCCGTGAGTCCGCAGGCGCCGGTAACCGACTGGTTTATCGGCGACGACTTTCATCACAATGGAGCTTTCTTCCAGCTTGATGGCTTTGCATTTTATTCCGGTTTCGGCAAGCCAAGGCCCGTACCAACTACGGTAGGTCCCACGGGTTTCAATTTTACTGTGCGCGACAACTATAAATTCTTCCTTGAAGCTGGCACGTTGAAGAATCTAGCAAAACTTATGGGTGATAGTATAAAGTTTTGGAAGGATGTGTATGCGCACCCCGATTATGACGCATGGTGGCAGGCAAGAAACGCACGCAACGCCATGAATAATTTAAAACCTGCCATGCTATGGGTTGGAGGTTTGTTTGATGCAGAAGATTGCTGGGGTGCGTGGAACAGTTATAAAACCAGTGAAAAACTCAATCCCTCCATTCACAACAAGCTCGTGATGGGGCCCTGGTATCATGGACAATGGGCGAGCCAGGACGGTAATTACCTGGGAAATGTAAGGTTTGGAAGTAATACTGCCTTCTGGTACCAGAATAATATTGAGCTGCCTTTTTTTAATTATTATTTGAAAGGAAAAGGCGACAAGCCTACTATAGCGGAAGCAACAATATTTTATAGGGGTGAGAACAAATGGCATAAACTGGATCAATGGCTGCCAAGAGGAATAGATCTTTTGGTTTACTGTCTGCTGGCGGCCATTGATCCAGTTTATGCC
>CBFGYO010000004.1:0-55955 GCA_965652975.1 uncultured Chitinophagaceae bacterium
ACAAATATGACCCACATTACAAAATAAATTTTTCTGGCTGTGAATAACTTTAAGCGATTTGGACTACTAATATGTGGTTAATACTAGTGTGAGTAGAAACATTCTAACCATATCATAATCAATTGTTTATAAGCTTGTTTGAAAGGCCTTAAATTTTTTTTCTACTTCATTACTAAGGGTTTAATCTCATCTTAACGTGACAAAAAGGCTTGAAAAAATTGCTTTAAGTAAATGGTAGTAGATTTGTTATTCCTTTTATGGAAAACTAAAATAAAATAGAAAAATGACACCTTCAATTATGATCGTTTCGCTGATATTTTTAGGTATCAGTATGTTGGTTTCTCTGGTCCTGAAAAGCAAGTTCAAAAAGTACAGCCTGGTACCCCTTGCAAACGGAATGAGCGGCCGCGAAATAGCGGAAAAAATGCTGCGGGAAAGCGGCATTTATGATGTGAAAGTAACGTCGGTAGAGGGTTTCCTTTCCGATCACTATAACCCCGCCAATAAAACGGTAAACCTGAGTCCTGACGTGTACAATGGCCGAAGCATTGCTGCTGCTGCCGTGGCTGCCCACGAGTGCGGTCACGCCGTACAGCATGCAACAGCCTATAGCTGGCTTACCCTTCGCAGTAAGCTGGTGCCGGCAGTACAGGTAAGCTCAATGCTGGTAAACTGGGTGTTGCTTATCGGGGTGGTTTTGGCCAGCTCCGGCAACCCTACTTTATTGCTGGTAGGTATCATCATTTTTGCCGTAACAGTTCTGTTTTCATTGATTACCCTGCCGGTTGAGTTCGATGCGAGCAAGCGGGCACTGGCGTGGCTTAACCATACCAATGTGACTAATTCCCAGGAATATCCGAAAGCTAAAGACGCCCTGAAATGGGCAGCGACAACCTATGTAGTGGCAGCTTTGGCAGCCGTGGTGACATTGCTGCAGTACGTGATGCTTTATCTTGGCGCCCGGGACCGAGATTAACAATAGATAAAAGTTAAAAGTTAAAAGATAAGAGTTGGTTTAGATCGGAAACCCTGACCTAGACCAACTTTTATCTTTTAACTTTTATCAATTTAGAGCTTAATCTGCTCACCGTGCTGATCGAAAAACTTGTATTCGGTAAGGTGGCAATTGGTGTCTTCCACCAATTTGGTCTTTTGCCCGAATTTCTTGTTCCATTTGGCCATCTTGGTATTCCAGGGCCAGCCTTTGGTAAGATAGGCATACATAATGGGGTGTACTACCAGGCTCAGGCTACTGTTTTTATGTGTGATCAGGTAACTGAGGTTCTTTTCTATTTCATCTTCCAGCAGCAGGGTAGAAGTGATTTTACCTGTACCGTTGCAGCTCGGGCACAATTCCTGGGTATTGATATTCATTTCCGGCTTCATCCGCTGCCGGGTAATCTGCATCAGGCCGAACTTGGAAATAGGAAGTACTGCATGCTTAGCCCTGTCGGGATTCATGAATTCCTCCATTTTCTCCATCAGTTTTCGCTTGTTTTCCGGGAATTTCATATCGATAAAATCGACAACGATAATTCCGCCCAGGTCGCGCAAGCGTAGCTGACGTGCTACTTCTTCTGCAGCCTCGAGGTTAGTCTCCAAAGCATTTTGCTCCTGGTTATTACTCACACTTTTATAACCACTATTTACATCGATCACGTGTAGTGCTTCCGTATGTTCGATTATGAGATAAGCACCACTATTAAGATTTACCGTTTTACCAAATGATGATTTGACCTGTTTGGTTATGCCAAACGAATCAAAAATCGGGGAGCCGTTTTGGTAAAAGGAAACTATATCAGCTTTTTCGGGAGCAATGCGTTGTATATAATTCTTAGTATCAGCATATATCGTTTTGTCGTTGACAACGATTTTATTAAAATCTTCGTTGAGCAGATCACGAAGTATGCTGTTGGTCTTTGTTTGTTCACTCAGTATTTTGGCGGGAGCGACAGCCCCTTTCAGATTTTTCTGAATGGTCTTCCACATTTCCACGAGTGCCGAGAGGTCTTCATGTAATTCAGCAGTATTCTTGCCTTCAGCCGCGGTACGCACGATTACACCAAAATTCTTTGATTTGATAGCTTCAACGATTTTTTGCAAACGCTTACGTTCTTCTGAAGAATGAATCTTACGCGAAACGGCGACGATATCGTTGAAAGGGGTAAGTACTACAAAGCGTCCGGGAAGTGATATTTCACAACTAAGTCGGGGTCCTTTCGCTGCAATCGGTTCTTTGAGAATTTGAACCAGGATATTCGGCTTGCCGCCAAGCACTTCATTAATCTTTCCTGTTTTGATAATCTCGGGCTCGATTGTAAATTTTCCGAAATCCAATCCCTGTTCACTTTTATCGTTCATACAGATAGTAGTAAACTTCAATAAAGATTTGGCATAGGGGCTAAGGTCGGTATAGTGAAGGAATGCATCCTTTTCAAAACCAACATCTACAAATGCAGCATTCAGTCCCGGGATGAGTTTTTTAACTTTTCCGAGGTACAGATCGCCGACAGCAAAACGAGCATCGCTTTTTTCGCTATGCAGTTCAACCAGCTTTTTGTCTTCCAGCAGAGCTATTTCAACTCCCTGCGGGGCGGCATTAATAATAAGTTCTTTGTTCATTACAGCTTACATAAATGAATCACCATTGTGCGCTGTGTAAACACCGGGTGCCAGGCTCCGTACTGAATGCGGGGTTAAACCTGTAGGATAATGTTTGAAGCAAATTGGTGGGGTGCAAACTTGTACGGCAAACAAACCGGTGGACTGAAAGTGTTGGGATTAAGGCTGAATATTTAAAAAATGCAATTGATGATGCCTGGTTTAAATATTCAGCTTTAATCCTTTTGACTTATTTGTTCCTTTTCTTATGACGGTTTTTTCTCAGTCTTTTTTTACGCTTGTGCGTCGCAATTTTATGACGCTTCCTTTTTTTACCACAAGGCATACTCAAATGATTTTTAAATTCTTGTTGTTTATAATTATTTCCTAATTGCCTTTATTTCACGGCGATTATTTTTTTAAATCCCTGATTCTCTTCTCCACTTCTGCTTTTGCATCGGCCCTGTTTACAAAAGGCAGGCTCTTCTCATACCATGTTATGGCATTTGCTTTATCACCTGTTCGTTCATAAATATCTGCAAGCATCAGGATTGCTTCCAGGTTTCCGGGCTGCAACCGGTTCACACGTAATAAACGCTCTATACCTTTTTCATTCTGGCCGGAGAGCAAGGCTCCTTTGGCTAATAACATTTGCGCAAATACATGTGTACTATCTCGTTCTGCCACTTCCCTGATCTTGTTGATACCTTCCATCGGTGATGGCGAGATATTTCCAAACAGGTAACATGCACCCAGTCCTGCTTTCGACGAATCATTATCCGGGTTTATCTTCAAAGACCTTTCAAACAAATCTTTAGCCTGCATTGCTTCCCATCTCACCAACGCTGGTTCATACTCCTGCTGCAGGTTATCTAAAAATAAGTGGGCAGCAAAGGTGAGGGTTTTTTCCGAATTTTCCAATCTGGCAGCCTCTGCCTCGTACCAGGCATAGGGTGCAAATTGTCTTGCTGAATCTTTCCAGAAGTGGGAAAGCTGGTGGTATACAGCCAATTGCTGACTTTTTACATCACCCCTGGTAATCGAATTCTCCAGGGTATTTATTCTTACAACCTGTTGTGTTGAGAGCTTTTTCTTCGCAATTGCAAGTATTGTGTCTGTAGAAAGGGTCAAATCACCATGATCATGACCGTCGCCAACAGTATGTTGCTGGTTTTCAGTTACACTCTTATTTTTTTTCGGCGGAATGATTTTTCCAAAACTGTAAATAGCTGCTACGGCTACTAAAGCTGAAGCAATAACTATCCATTGAGGTTTCTTCACATTTGTAAATTAGGGAGCAAAGTTACCTCAAAGCCAATGATTGTTGGATGTTGAAAATAGAAACTTTTGCAAACGTAAGAGTGAATCCTTTTCGGCTTCTTCTCCAGGACCGGCATCGGGTTTAGGTTCCTTGAGTTTCTTTACTTCTGCAACGAACTCCTTTGCAGGCTTAAACGCAGGGATATAATGTTCAGGAATATGAACTGCAATATTCTTTTTAATATTACGTCCGATCTTTGCAGCTCTCTTCTTCGTTATAAAACTACCAAAGCCACGTATATAAATATTTTCACCTGCGGCAAGGGTGTCTTTCACTTCTTTGAACATGGTTTCGAGGGTTACCAAAACATCAACCTTAGGTATCCCTGTTTTTTCAGAAATCTGGTTAACGAGATCGGCTTTTCTCATTGTTGCTGGTTTTGAGGTTTCAGAATGCCAATTTATGATAAAATAATATGATTGTCAACAGGATAGGCATAAATATTTTCCAGCCACCGGGGGTTGGTATGAAAAAATGCCAGATATTTAATCCCGAATGGGAGGAAGTGCGCAATTTATACCGTCCGGGAGGCAGGTCCTGGAAAAGAGGTTTTCGACCCTTTTGCTCAAATGGAACCGCGAAAGGAATTCCCGCAAAATGCCCTGGAAAGGCGAAAAAGACCCTTACAAAATCTGGCTAAGCGAGATCATTCTGCAACAAACAAGGGTAGAACAGGGGCTCGATTATTATAATAAGTTTACCCACGAATACCCAAATATTCACCAACTGGCCCAGGCTACGGATGACCAGGTGTACAAACTATGGGAAGGGCTGGGTTATTACACCCGCTGTCGAAACCTGCTTTTTACCGCCCGCTACATTTCGAAAGAGCTGGGAGGAAAATTTCCCGACAATTACCTGGCCATTAAAGCACTTAAAGGAATTGGACCATATACTGCCGCAGCCATTAGCTCCTTTGCATTCAACCTGCCTCATGCAGTAGTGGATGGCAATGTATTCCGCGTTCTTGCCCGCATATTCAACATTAGTGTACCGGTCGATACCACGCAGGGAAAAAAAATTTTCACTGAACTGGCCGAGAAACTGCTGGATAAAAAATCGCCGGCACATTACAACCAGGCGATCATGGATTTTGGCGCAGTAATTTGCAAACCTGTAAATCCTGACTGTAAGCAATGTGTATTCAATAAAGATTGCTATGCCTTTTTAAATGGAATAGTAGACCAATTGCCCGTAAAGGAAAAAAAGATTCGTATTAAAACACGATGGTTCTATTATTTGGTGCTGGAATATAAAAACCAGGTGTATATCCGTCAGCGACAGGGAAAGGATATTTGGCAGCAACTTTTTGAATTTCCATTGATGGAATCAGACAATGAACTTGAGGAAGAAAGGATTTTTGAGTTGGCAGAAAAGAACAGGTTATTAGGTAAAGCAAAATATAATGTACTCGCGCTTTCGCCTTTTTTCAAGCAACAGCTTTCACATCAATTAATTCGCGCACGCTTTATCAATATTCAGGTAAATGCCCCGGTCAACATTGCCGAAGGAGGTCAATGGGTCGGGAAAAACGATTTGAAGAGGTTTGCTTTTCCTCGTATCGTTAATCAATACCTGCAACAACCTTCCTGATCCCGCTGCCAGCAATTTGTGGAGCGGGATTTTTTTGTTGTTTTCAGCTTAAAAAAAATTAACTTTAAGAAGCATTCAGCACCTGGAGCAAACCGGAGTAATTAATAATCGTAAAGAATAAGCGTATGAGAGGAGTAAATCGTGTAATGCTCATTGGTAACCTGGGGAAAGACCCGGATGTACAATTCCTGGAAGGAAATATAGCAGTAGCAAAATTTCCACTCGCAACAACAGAAACTTTCAAAGACCGGTCAGGCAAACTGGTATCTCAAACAGAATGGCACACAGTAGTTTTATGGAGAGGGCTGGCTGAGCTGGCCCAAAAATACCTGCACAAAAGCAGCCTCGTATACATAGAAGGCCGCTTACGCACCCGCAGTTGGGAAGACAAGGACGGAAACCGCAAATTCGCTACAGAAGTAGTGGGGGACAATCTCATAATGCTTGATAAAAGAGCGGATGCTCCCGGAAGTACTCCGCATGGCGACAGCCATGTAGAAGGGATGGGAGGCGGTGAGATGCCGATGGGCGATCCTTCTGAAAGCCTTCCCTTTTAAAAAATCTAAAAGCATATTTTTGCGGTTGTAATCACAAACACGCATTTGTGATTACAACCATAACCAAATTACTTTTCATTGGACAGTCATCCGGTTAGTTTCTTATTTAACGGACATATTTCTTTTTCACTCCTTGCTATCCCTACGGAGGGTAATATCGTTCTCGGTGTTACACTTGCAGTTTTGCTCGGGCTTACTTTCGTTATTTCGGGAGCGGAAGTAGCATTGTTTTCATTGAACAGTAAGGATATAAATGTTCTGAAAACAAAACAGCATACCGCTGCAAAAAAAATCACGACACTGCTTGAAGAGCCAAAAGAAGTGTATGCCTCTTTGCTTATCTCCGGCACTTTTATCAATATATGTATCATTGTCCTGTCCAATTATCTAATCGATCAGTTCATAACATTTGAAGGCTGGGCCGCGTGGCTGACCTTGCTTTCAAAAGCATTGACAATTGCCTTTGTCGTTGTTTTTTTTGGAAGGTTATTACCTAAAGTATATGCCACGCAAAATAATATGCGGTATGCATACGATTTTGTGCTGATAATCGAAGCATTGCATTTGCTGTTACGTCGAATAAGCAAATGGACCGTATCTGTCGCTGATGGCATTGGTAAAAAGTTGGGAGCAAACAAATCAGAGGCTATCAATATCCGCGAGCTTGATGAGGCGATCGATATAAAATCGGATGAAGAAGCATCGCCCGAAGAAAAGAATATCATGAAAGGAATTGTGAAATTCGGGAACATTTCGGTGAAACAGATAATGCGCAGCCGACTGGATGTAAATGGGGTAGATTTCAATAGTAACTTCAGCGACCTGGTCAAACTCATCGAGGAGCTGCATTACTCACGACTGCCAGTATACCGCGGTAGCCTCGATGACGTGGCTGGAAT
Organism: uncultured Chitinophagaceae bacterium; assembly: GCA_965652975.1. Taxonomy (GTDB): domain Bacteria; phylum Bacteroidota; class Bacteroidia; order Chitinophagales; family Chitinophagaceae; genus CADEDV01. The sequence continues at coordinate 6,972 of CBFGYO010000004.1, forward strand.
AATTCATACCAAAGATCTTATACCTTACCTGGACGAGCAGTCTTCTTTCGACTGGCACACGCTAATTCGACATCCATATTTTGTTCCTGAATCGAAACTGATCGAAGACCTTCTTCGTGACTTCCAGTTGAAAAGGATCCATTTTGCAGTGGTTGTAGATGAATTTGGAGGCACCAGTGGCATCGTCACCATGGAAGATATTCTTGAAGAAGTGATTGGTGAAATAAAAGATGAATTTGACGAAGAAGAAATCGGGAACAATAAACTGGATGAAAAAAATTACATGTTCGACGGAAAAACGATGATTCACGATATGTGCAAGATCATGCGATTGCCCATGGATACATTTGATAGTGTGCGGGGCGAAAGTGAATCACTTGCAGGTTTGGTATTGGAACTCGCCGGCGAATTCCCGTCCACCAACACTATAGTAAGTACGGGCGACTTCGAGTTTACAGTAATGGAAACCGAAAATAACCGGATACGCCAGGTAAAAGTCTCTATAAGTAAATAAATTTTTACATGCGAAATTGGCCTAAACGCTTAACAGGGATAGGAATTTTATTGATTGCAGTTTGCATGGCGGCCTGCAATAGCAACTACACGTATAAGAAAAAGGGTTATTTCAGGGTGCCGCTTCCTGAAAAAAAATATCTGCTATTCAACGAACCCGGATACCCATATTCTTTTGAATATCCCGTGTATGCCCGCGTTACAAAGGACTCTACTTTCTTTGGCGATGAAACTGAAAATCCATGGTGGCTGAATATAGATGTACCTCAACTTGCGGGTCGTATCTACATTAGTTACAAACAGGTGGGTCAAAGTGGCAAAAATAAATTTGATTCCCTGGTAAATGATGGTTTTAAGATGGCTTATAAACAGCATACTGATATCTCTACCGGCATCAATGATAAGCGTATACAAACACCAAACGGAATTGGTGGCATTTATTTTTCGCTAGCCGGAAATACAGCTACGGCCAACCAGTTTTTTCTTACCGACACAAGCAAGCACTTTCTACGTGGGGCGTTGTATTTTGATGCAACACCCAATGAGGATTCTCTCAGTGTAGTAAATGAATTTCTGAAAAAGGATCTTGAGCATTTGATAAATACCCTTGTTTGGAGATAGGTTGCACACAAGAGCGAAAAGACTTTTTTTGTTCCTTCAAGGACTGCTTCTCAAACTTTGCATGTTTGAACGAAAAACTTAATTTGGGGTATGAGAAAATTACTGGCTGCCATCTCCCTTTGTTGGGCCTGTAGTACTGCATTCCCACAGGCGCAACCTGCCGTTATCGACTCGATGAAGGCCAAAATAGCCAAAGCAAGTTCAGATGAAGAAAGAGTGGAATTGCTGGGCAGTCTTTCTAAAACATTAATGAATGTAAACCTGCCGGAAGCAGATAAGTATGGCACCGAGATGAGCCGTATTGCCGAACAATCGCGCGATCGTAAGCTGATGGTGAAGGCTCTCCTTGCAAACGGTGAACGTTACTCGTACCTATCCGGTAGACAGGATAATATTGAAAAAGCAGTCGGCTATTATAAGCAAGCCCTCGACATGGCCCGACAGAACGATCTTGACGAATTGATGGTAAGCGCCTACCTATTCCTTTCAGAGGTTCACCGGTACATTCCTGATCCTGAAAAAGCGCTTACTTATAGTAATGAAGCTTTTTCTTACGCCGGACTGATGAAGAACGATAGCATGCTTGCAAAAGTTTATTTTGAATTAGGATCTGTATACCTCGTAAAAAGTGAAAAACTTCTTTCATTACGTAACTATTTGTCGGGTTTGCGACTGGCTGAGGAACTTGACTATCCGCAATTACTACGGACAGGTTATAGCAGGCTGTCATTGTTCTACTCAGGATTGGAAGATTATGATAAGGCAATTGACTACCAGGTAAAAGCTTTGAATGAGCTTGACCGGATCAAAACCGGGCAAACCGCTTATAACAGGGTGGTGGACATCAACAGGATCGGTGAATTGTATAGCGCGAAGAAGAATTTTGAAATGGCTATGTATTATTATGAGCGTTCGCTGGCTATGGCTGATTCTCTAAAATATGGTCCAATAAAAGTGCTTGCGTACCGAAGTATAGTTAGTAATTACCTGGCATCAGATCAACCGCAGAAAGCATTGAATTATTTCAATGATCACCCGCAGCTCAAACAATTCCTGCAGAGCGTCAACTTCGGACATTTTGTTGATCAGTCATATGGGTACATTTATTATCGCCTGGGAAAATATGATTCCGCAAAATATTACTATAGCAGGGTAGCGCCGTTTTTTGAAAAATCAGTCAATTCGAGCAACCAGTATTCTTATTATTACCAGTTAGGATTATTGCATCGCAAGACAAATGAATACGATACAGCTATTGCATATTTTATCAAAGCACAACATATTGCCCGGCAAATTGGTAATCTCGACCACTTGAGCGGCGTGTCTATCCAGTTGGATTCGTTGTACGAAGCGAAAGGGGATTACAAGCAGGCTTTATATTTTAATGTATTGCATAACCAGTACAAGGACAGCATTGAGAGTAAAGGAAAGGAAAAGGATTTCATGCAGGCGGAAGCGGCGGATGAACAACAGCGGCAGGCCAGGAGAGTGCGTGAACTGGAAGAAAAGAAAAGACGAAGAAACAATATTCAGTACCTGGGTATCACTATTGGCATTGCAGCATTGTTTATAGCACTGGTGGTACTTGGTATGTTTAAAGTATCGGCGACAACAATCAAGATGATCGGTTTTTTTGCTTTTATCATGTTCTTTGAGTTCATTTTTCTCATTTTTAAGAAGAATATCTATTCAATAACGAAGGGTGAACCCCTTCTTGACCTTTTATTTATGATTGGCCTCGCTGCCTTATTGTTGCCACTGCACCACTGGCTGGAGGAGAAGGCCATCCATTATCTTACCTCGCACAACCGGCTAACCGCTGCTGGCGGCCATTTGAAAATGAAATTTTTCAGGCGCAAGGCGGGTGAGTAACTGGATCGTACCTTTGCTGCAAAACAAATAAGCTTGATAGTAATCGATAATATATTAGTGAGTGATGATGTTGTTGAAAAGCAATTTGTATGTGATTTGAGCAAATGCAAGGGTGGGTGTTGCGAAGAAGGTGATGCCGGCGCCCCACTGGAAAATGATGAGCTGGATATCATCGTGGAGCTGGCCGACAAGGTGCAGGCCTACCTCACCCCGCAGGCAATCGCAGAAATAAAAAAGAAAGGAAAATACGTGTATCATCGCGAGTTTGGATGGGTAACGCCCACAATTGGAAGTGATCACGGAATTTGTGTGTATGGAAAACGTGACGATAAAGGAGTGATCAGGTGCGCCTTTGAACAGGCATATAATGACGGTGTAATTAGCTGGAAGAAGCCAATCAGTTGCCATCTATATCCGGTAATAGCAAAAAAAGGTAAGCATGGCGATTACGACCGTGTAAATTATGAACCCCGCGAAAAACTCTGCAACCCCGCTTGTGCCCTGGGTAAGAAATTGCAAGTGCCTACTTACCAGTTTCTCAAAGAGCCATTGATTAGAAAATACGGTGAAAGCTTTTATGAAGCCCTGGACAATGTAGCAAAGGAATTTTACGAAGTGAAAGGTGAGATAAAAAAATAGATTGTATGAAAGAAATCGCGTCGGATTTTATTACTAAAAGTTCAACCAAGGCAGCGGATAAAGATCACCGTCGTAAGATCAATTTCAATATTGGCAAGTACAATGCAGTGGTGCCCCAGGGAAAGGAACAATTTGCTGATGTAAACCTTGCGCGAGAAAGGGCTAAGAATATTAAATGGAAAGCAATAGAAACGCTGGACAAGCAGTTGGAAGAATTTGAAAAAGTGATCATTCGCAGGGGCGCAAAAGTAATATGGGCAGAAGACGCACAACAGGCACTCGATGCGATTCAAAAGATTTGTGAAGAAAAGAAATGCAAAACGCTGGTTAAAAGCAAGAGCATGGTGACAGAGGAGATCCACCTCAATGATTTTCTCGAAAAGCAAGGAATTGAAAGTGTAGAAACAGACCTCGGTGAATACATACAGCAACTTGATGGAGAACCTCCGTATCATATTGTAACTCCGGCAATGCATAAAAGCAAGGAAGATGTAGCGAGGTTGTTTGCCGAAAAACTAGGAACTGATCCAAATGCAACGCCGGAGCAGCTTACACTAATAGCCAGGGCAAAGCTTCGTGAGAAGTATATCCAGGCAGAAGTGGGTGTTACAGGCGCAAATTTTATTATAGCTGATATCGGGGGCATTGCTATCACTGAAAATGAAGGCAACGCCCGCTTAAGCTGTGCGTGGCCAAAAACGCATATAGTAATTGCGGGAATTGAAAAGATCATTCCATCAATGACCGACCTGGCCCTGTTCTGGCCCTTACTGGCAACTTTTGGAACCGGGCAGCGTGTAACTGTGTACAATTCGATTGTTACCGGTCCGAGGCAAAACAATGAAACTGATGGTCCGAATGATATGTATGTGATACTGCTGGACAATGGCCGTACAAATATTCTTGCAAATGAAAAACAGCGCGAAAGCCTTTATTGCATCCGCTGTGGAGCCTGCCTGAATGCATGCCCTGTTTATAAAAATATCGGTGGACATGCTTATGGAGCTACTTACAGTGGCCCTATCGGATCGGTGATTACTCCGCATCTGAAGAATATGGATGAATGGAAACACCTGAGCTATGCATCTTCACTTTGTGGCAATTGCACAGAGGTTTGTGCTGTGAAGATCAACCTGCATGAATTATTGCTTGAAAACAGGCATGAAGCTGTTGACGAAGGGCATAGTTCCTTTGCTGAACGCACTGCCTGGAAAATGTGGAAACAGGGAATGCTTCGCCGTAAATGGATGAACATGGCTAACGGGTCGATTAAAAACTGGGTAGTAAACAGCCTGGTAAAGGGTTGGAAAGAACATCGGGGTGATATGAAATTTCCCCAGAAATCATTCAACCAGTTGTGGAAAGACAAATACGGTGACAGATAATTATCTTCATCCTGTGATCTTACTCGCGCATACAATTACCAATCGCTTAAAGTATATAGCTGAAATAATTGGACAGCACGCAACGGGGCAATCATTTATTCTTACAACAAACCAGGAGGAATTTGCGACTTACCGGGGAGCAAAGATCAATTACACAAACACGCGACTCTCGCCCACCGAATGCTGGATTGTACCACATGCACTTTTATTTGAACATGGAATAAGCCAGCAACACACTGCGTTGTCGTCACAGAATGAGTTGAAAATACTTTTTGTAACAGATGGCGATTTACCTTTCGACATTTTTGCCGCATCCTTTTACCTGCTTAGCAGGTATGAAGAATATCTGCCGTATCAAAAGGATATGTATGGCAGGTACGCGCATGATCAGTCGTTGGCATACACAGGCGGATTTCTGCATGAGCCATTGGTGAATAAATGGATTTTATCCTTAAAGCAGGTATTGAATAATAAATTTCCGAATACTGCAGTTGAACCGATCACCCCTTTCCGCTTTGTACCAACCTATGATATTGATGAGGCATTTTCATATAAGCATAAAAACCTGGTGCGGGTGGCAGGTGCTATTACAAGGGATGTTTTGAAAGGAAATTTCTCCCGGATATCTGAACGCCAACAGGTGCTCGCCGGCAAGCTCAGGGATCCATACGAAGCATATGAATGGATGGATGCACTTCATGAGCAGTATCAACTTCAACCCCATTATTTTTTCCTGGTAGCGGCCAAGACCCTGAAATATGATCGCAACACGCTGCCCGGTGAACCCGCGATGCAGGCATTAGTAAAGCAACACGGTCACAAATACACTATTGGCATACATCCTTCCTGGCAAAGTGGTGATAATAGCAAACTGTTAGCGCAGGAGATAAAAGTATTGGAAAAAATTTCAGGCAAAAAAATAACGACATCCCGCCAGCATTATATCAGGTTTTCCCTGCCACACACCTATCGATTGCTAATTGAAGCGGGAATTCGGGAAGATTATTCAATGGGCTATGGCAGTATAAATGGTTTCAGGGCATCCTTTGCCTCACCGTTTTACTGGTACGATTTGTTGAAGGAAGTAAAAACAGACTTGTTATTACATCCATTTTGCTATATGGAAGCCAATTCTTTTTTTGAACAAAAGTATTCGGCGCAGCAGGCTTTGGATGAAATGCGACATTACTACAAAGAGGTAAAAGCTGTCGGTGGTCAATTGATCACCATTTGGCACAATAGCTTTTTGGGAACAGGAAAACTTTATAAGGGGTGGCGGGAAATCTATCAAAAATTCTTAGAACAAATGTGAAAATGTGAAAATATGGAAATGTGTAAATGAGCCGAACATTTTTTATTTGCGAATTGTCATTTTCACATCTCCACATTTCCACATTAATTAGACTCCTTCCGTCTCCGGTTGTTCACGCGGAGGAGAGGTTTTAAAAGCCTTATTAACGAGGTATACTCCAAGTAGTGTAACAGCGCCCCCGACGGTGATGAAGATGGTAAGTTTTTCTCCAAAGATCAGTGCACCCATCAATACAGCTACTACAGGATTTATATACGCATAGATCGAAGCCTGCTCGGTAGGTAGGTGCTGCAATGCGTACAGGTATGCTACAAAAGCAATCAGTGATCCAAACACAACAAGATAAACGATGGCTGTCCACGATTGCCACGGAATTTCAGCAAACGGAAGAAAGCTATTGATTGTAGGAGAGTGCATTGATTTGGTGAGGATCAATAAGCTTACACCTGAAATCAACATTTGTAAACCCAGGCTGAAGTATGGATTGAAGTGTGCCGCCTGTTTTTTTGTGTACAAAGTGGCAAATGCCCACGTCCATGTCGCAATAAGTGACAAAAGAATTCCGAATCGGAAATCGGGGATCAGGAAATCATGCAGGTGTTCATAAAAAATAATGCAAACGCCACCAAAGCCGAGCAATAAACCAATAATTGCTTTTCGGGGTATTCCTTCTTTCGAAACAAATAGTCCGATGATCACCAGCCATAGCGGGAATATCGCACCCATTATCGACCCTAATCCTGCTGAAATATATTGTACGCCCCATGTGCTAAGGCCATTGCTCATTATAAAATTGAGAAAGCTTAGCACCAGTATGGGAATCCATTCCTTACCTCTCGGTAGTTTAAACCCTTTTATGAGAAAGAACCCTACATACAATACGCCTGCGAATATCTGGCGTATACCTGCCATTTGTAATGCGGGCATGTAACGTACACCTTCTTTGGAAGCAATCCAGGTAGTGCCCCAGAAAAAGCAAACAAGCGATAATGCAAAAAACGCTTTAGATCTTTTACCCTTTTTATGTATGGTAAGCGGGTTGAATACCGCCAGTTTCTTTAATGAATCCGCTGATGATTGTATAATGCTTTTATGAAAGTCGAAAAAATTCATCTAATGTTTAAAATGTCTCATGCCAGTCAGTACCATTGCCAGTCCATTGCTCCTGCAATATTCAATGGAGTCGTTGTCTCTTATGGATCCACCCGGTTGTATAAACGCCGTTATTCCTGCCTCGTGTCCCATTTTCACACAATCATTGAATGGAAAAAAGGCATCACTTGCCATTACCGCACCGCGGAGATCAAATTGAAACTGCTTTGCTTTTTCAACTGCCTGCCGCAATGAATCGATACGGCTCGTTTGCCCGCAACCTTTGCCGATAAGCTGCCTGTTTTTTACCAACGCTATTGCGTTTGATTTTAAGTGCTTGCATACCAGGTTGGCAAAAACCAGGTCTTCCTTTTCGGCAATATTGGTTTCTCGCCCACCTGTTTCATTCCACTCGCCATAGTTTCCCTGGTCGGTTTGTTGTATCAATACACCATCGAGCACTGACTTATATTGCTCTTTTTTTACAGGAAGTGCTTTTATTTCGAGTAAGATCCGGTTCTTTTTGGAACGCAGTGTCACCAACGCATCTTCATCAAAAGCCGGTGCAATCAGTACTTCAAAGAATATTTCATTGATAGCGATAGCAGTGCTTTTATCAATCATTTCGTTTGTCACCAATACCCCACCAAAAGCACTTTCGGGATCGCCGCCAAGTGCAGCATCCCAACTTTCCTTCACCGAAGCCCGCTGAGCGATGCCACATACATTGGTATGTTTGATAATTGCAAAAGTGCTTTGCTGTCCGCTATCAACAGCTTTTTCGGTTCTTGGAAATTCACTTATAAGTTCAATGGCAGCACCCACATCCACGAGGTTGTTATAGGAGAGTTCTTTTCCATGAAGCTGGGCAAATAGTTTTGAAAGGTCTCCATAAAACACCGCCGACTGGTGTGGGTTTTCACCATATCGCATTGCTTTAGGTCCGGGAATTGACTCCAGGAAGTAAGGTGCCTCTGAAGGATTGAAGTATTTAGCGATAGCAACGTCATAATGAGCGACGATCTCAAATGCTTTTGCTGCGAATTCCTTTCGTTGTTGAAGAGAAGTTTCGCCATTTTGCGTTTTTAAAATCAACTCGAGTGCTGAGTAATCTTTTTTAGCGGCTATTACTAGTACATCTTTGAAATTTTTTGCTGCGCCCCTGATCATGGACGGTCCGCCAATGTCGATTTTTTCGATTATCGCCTTTTCTTCGTTTGTGGTTGCAAGTGTTTCTTCAAACGGGTACAGATCTACTATCACCAGGTCAATCGGCGGAATACTGTATTGTGTCATCTCCTGCACATCTGTTTCATGATCGCGACGCCCAAGAATTCCGCCAAATACCGAAGGATGCAATGTTTTTACCCTGCCACCGAGGATAGAAGGATAGCTGGTGAGATTTTCAACCGGAACCACATCAATGCCTGCTTTTTCAATGAATTGCTGTGTACCGCCTGTTGAATAAATGGTGACACCCAGCTCCGAGAGCAGCCTCACAATAGGCTCAAGTCCGTCTTTATAAAATACCGATATAAGTGCAGATTGAATTTTCTTATTCATGATTACAGATTGATAAAAAGAAAGGCTAACGGGAAGTTCCTGGCACATTTTCGTAAGCCTGCTGTATTAAAGCGCAAAGGTACGCTACCGAAGGGTCATCACAAAGGCGCCTTCATTGCTTACATCATGACAGGGAATTTTTTTTAAAGCACAATGTTTTTGCCAAACCTTTCTCGCAAATGATGTAATCGTGGCATCCAGCACCACCTGCCTGATGTTAAGTATTTGATCAAGTTGATCAAAATCTGTAGTGGCTCTCCGCGAAACTAAAACCAGATCGACCGTTAGTTTTTTTATTTTAGACGCGAAAGCTGTCTTCCTGTCGAGAAACAGTATTCGTAGCGAGTCGTATATAACACAATATTGTCCATTCGTAGGTGTGGTAATAGATGAAACATGCCGTACCCGGTTTTTGATTCTGCAGGGCATAATATGAAACAGTTGGCTGTATTCATCTTGCAATACGGAACTATCGGCCACGAATAGAACATTACGTTTGTCAAAAATATCAATGACTGTTTTTTTCGGAATATTATAAATGACAAGTTGCTTCCGCATACCAGCGATGAAGAATGTATCGGTACGAATTATGAAAAAAACGAGGACAGTTACAAGACAGGCTTTGAGAGCAATTTTAGATTTTTCAAACAGCCAGTAAGCACCAAAAGCAAGGGTGATATATAATAAGATCACCTGGGCAGTATTTACATATAATCCTTCCCATACAGAAAATGGTAACCTGTCGATGCGCTCCACATAGCTATTCATCATGGCGATCATCCAGGATAATATTTTGCCAGCAAGGGTAGCGATAAAAGGAAAAACCGAAATAGCACAAAGGAAGATCTCACCAACAAGAATAATACTCGATAATGGTACCGCCACGATATTGGCCAAAAGGAAGTAGTTGGGAAACTGGTGGAAATGATAAAGACAAATTGGAACAGTAAGTACCTGTGCCGCAATAGTCACTGCATTCAACTTCCACAAAGCATCCAATATTTTGTTTTTAAAGAAAAGCCAGTTGTAAACAGGCCGCATAAATAGAACAATACTTAGTACAGCCGTATATGAAAGCTGGAAACCCGCATCCCAAAGCCAGAGCGGATTGATACAAAGTAGCAGGAAGGCTGAGAAAGCAAGACTATTGAGCATTGAGCTGCGGCGTGAAAGGCATTCCGCCAATGCCAGGCATGTAAACATTACCGCCGATCGCAGGATTGAGGGTTGCGCCCCAGCCAGGAAACTAAAACTCCAGATGCCCGATAGGATAAGTAGCAACCTCAACCATTTGAGATTTGGATATTTCTTCAACGGCTTAAAGCACAGCAATAATAGCGTATAAATAAGTCCAAGATGTAATCCCGAAATGGCAATCACGTGTACAACGCCTGTATTGGTATAGGATTGCACAAGTGCACGATCGAGTTCATCCTTGTATCCTATGAGGAGAGCTTCCGACAATCCACGTTCTTTATCGCCTGGAATGTATTTGCGCAAAATGGCGAGTACCCTGTCGCGAGCAGCAAAAATAAATTGCTTAATGTAGTGCGTTTGATTTGTTGGAAGAATTTTATAATCATTGGCGTCGAGAAATACCTGGTGCGTGATGTTTTGAGAGAGGCAGTATCGTTCATAATCAAATGCTCCGGGATTGCCTGAATTTTTAATTGGCTGTAGTTGTTTTGTAAAAATTATTTGTTGTCCATAATGCCAGGATGAGAAGGTATCTTTTTTAAAATAAATAATGATCCGACCTTTTAAACTTTTGATTGATGTACCGGATAAAACGGATATTGTAGCTAATGATTTTATGGACTTTGTTTTTTCAACAGGCGGCTCATCCAGGGTTGCGACAACCGTTTCATTTGGGTGGTATAGTGCACGGATACCCTGTGAGTGGAAGCGGATATCCTTATAATGTTGATTGATGGCACCAATGCAAAAGAAGAATACAGTAATGGTTAACCCATTCACGATCCGCCACCGGAAACGATATTTTATCGAAAGCAATGAAAATGCAGTAATGAAAACAGGCAGAATGAAAATTGTGTCCCACAGTATCGTTAAATGTATCGGAACATACCACTGGACTGTTATGCCTCCTGTAAAAGAAGTCAGCAGGCGAATAAAAGGGATTTTTTTCCAAATCGTGGCACCATATGCATGCATACCGTAAAATAGCATAGTGCAGGTCGGTGACCTCGGCCCTTTCAACAAAGTGCAATAGAAAATTACCCGTAGACTTCAGAAAAATGTCTGTTATAATAGTTTATTCAGGTAAGCGATTTGTCCCAGGTGATAAATATTATGCTGGATCAAACCATTGAGTAGAAACCGAAAATTATAATTACGGAAATCGACCTTTTCATCGAGGAATTTATCATCCAGTAATTGCAATCGTGCAATCAATTCCTGGTGCGTGGCTATATATGCTGACAAGCCTTCTTCCCAACCATGAACCGACGGATCTATATCCCTCCAGTCAAGATCTTCGAAGGTTGCCATATCGGTGGCTTTATCTTTTACTACTCTCTTCAACGTGAATTCAACCCACGTGAGCATATGATACAACAGGTCGGCAAGTGAATGAGCATCTTTTTTTGGCTTTTTAAACGCCAGCGAAGGTTTTATTTCTCGCAGTATTCCATAAACGGAACGTCCAAACCAGGGTTCACCATCAAGAGTGATTTCAAGGTTCCTGATGATGGATTGAATTTCATTTTTCATGATAAGTCGAGATTAATTTACACCTATACACATGGATAAATTTACCGCAGTTTTAGCCAGACATGGCCTTTTACAAGCTCCAATAACAGTTTTTTGAACTGCACCGGGTATTTTAATGTATAATCATTCATTAAGTAGTATTACAGCACCTATTATTTTCACGGTTTCTTGCCATGATTTTCACGGTATTTCTTTCACAAAACCCTCACTATAGCCTGATAATCCATTATTTATAAATAATTACAATTCATAATTGATTGATTCTATACGGGTTATATAAATCATCGCTTTTGTAGGTCGGATAGCTTTAGGCTGTCAAATTTTTTTAATCATTCTAAATCCTCAAAGCCATGGTTACTATTGAAAAAAAAACATTAAAGGTGGGAAAGCTGGTCGACACTGCACACGTTGAGACCGTAATCAGAAACTACAAGCAAGAACGTTGGGTACACAACTCCAGGCGCATTGGAAAGGAAGACTCCTTAAGTGTATGGTTAAGCGTAGGCGAACTGGAAGAATTTTTTGCCAAAGTGAAGGATTGCGGTGGGGATGGAATCCGGTTTCATTTTGGTGTGTACAGTGACGACTTCAAAGACAATCCACTTTACGCGGGCCGGCAAACGTTGGTGCTGGTTGGAACTAAACAGAAGACGACGAGGCAAGGACCAGTAAACAAGAATATTTATGTAAACGCTGAGAAAGGCCACTCTATCCTTGCTTATAATTTCGCGCTACCTTGTCCGCCACACTGCTCTCCGGTAGACATTGATAAAGGTCTCGGCATTACCATCGTCGACAATGGGGAAGATGGTATGATCATATCATAATGCAAACCTCATTTTTTGTCAAACAGGCCTTTTAAAATGGGCCTGTTTTTTTTAGCATTATATTTATGGATAATAATATGGAATACGTATTTATTGTAAGGTGGTTGTTGATTATTTGTTTTCTTGTAAGTCTATGGGCTTATTTCAAGAAGCACCCTGATTATCCCTACCTTGCTTTTTTCCCACCGATTTTATTTATTACGGTGGTAGTTGAATATACCGCCCTGTATTTGGTCAACATTGGAAAACCCAACCTGCTGTTGTATAATTTCTTTTCAATTTTCTGGGCATGTTACTACTCATACTGCATTTCGTTGATGATAACCAACGTAAAGGTCAAACGTATAATATGGGTAACGATAAGTATCTACTTTATCGTGGTGCTATCGAAACTTATTTTTATTGATAATTTACCTACCATGACCTTCAATGCCGGTCCACATTCACTTGGATTCCTAATGATCGTAATCTTTTGCGTGTACTATTTTTATGAGTTATTCAAGACGCCTAAGTACGTAAACCTTAAAAATAACCCGGCATTCTGGATATGTTCCGGTCTCTTATTTTTCTGTGCTTGCGGCTTTCCAATGTGGGGGTTTATGAATGTGTGGGGTAAGTTTCCTTTCATCGTCAGGAATTTTATCTTCATACAGATAATCCTGAACGTATTTTTATACTCATTATTCATTATCGGATTTTTATGCATAAGAGCCCCGAAATATACTTTATCGTCATCTTAGGGATCATTTTAGGGCTTGTACTTGTCGGTTTTATTGTCGCTATTTTATTCCTTTACCAGCGCAGGCAGCAAAAGCAGGAACAGGAAATAACCAGGATGAAAGACGCCTATGAAAAGGAAGCGCTCCGTTCACAACTGGAGATCCAGGAAAATACCTTGAAAACAATCGCCCAGGAATTACACGACAACATTGGACAAATGTTGTCTGTGGTAAAGTTGTCGCTATCGGTTGTGCCACTTGATAATGATGATAAGGCTTACGAACCTATCCGTAGCTCGCAGGAGATACTAAACAAGGCAATATTTGATCTATCAAACCTTACTAAAAGTTTGCATACCGAAAGAATTGTCGATATCGGGCTGGCAGAGTCCATACGTTATGAATTAATTGCAATAAAGAAAGCAGGTATCCTGGATGTACAATACAATGATGATGGCCCCGAGTGGCCGTTTGGGGAGCAAAAAGCGGTTTTCCTTTTCCGAATGTTCCAGGAAGCGCTGAATAATATTTTGAAGCATGCGAAAGCCACTGAGCTGATTGTAAACCTGAGTTATGCCAACAATGTGTGCAGGTTGGAGATAAAAGATAACGGCAGGGGTTTCAACATACCAGGCCAGCATCATTTCGCATCTTCCGGAAGCGGGGTTGGGTTGCGAAGTTTGTATAACAGGGCCAGTATTATCGGAGCTGAAATTTCAATCTGTAGTGCACCAGGAAGTGGAACGACAATCTTAATACAACTTCCCTTTGGGGATGAAGAATAGTCTGCTATGTCTAAATCCAACAGGAAAATCACAGTGGCTTTGGCAGATGACCACAGCCTGCTACGGTCTGCACTTGCCAAACTAATAAATACGTTTGAAAATTATACCATTCTATTCGAAGCAGATAATGGGAAGGACCTGCGCAATAAAATATTGCAGCAGGTAGTGCCCGACATTGTGTTGCTTGACGTAAATATGCCCGAGATGGATGGATTTGAAACCACGCAATGGATACACAAAACCTATCCACAAATAAAAGTGCTTGCCCTGTCTATGTTTAGCGATGAAAAAACAATCATCAAAATGTTCAGGGTAGGCGCAAAGGGTTATTTACTGAAGAATACTGATGCCGATGAGTTGAAGAAGGCCCTCGACTCGCTTGTAGATAAAGACGTGTACCTGTCCGATTATGTATCCGGTAAACTTGTAAGCGGCCTTCACGAGGATTTGGATAAACCTGTAAAGGAAGTTGTGCTCAACGAAAAAGAAAGAGAATTCCTTCGCTGGACCTGTTCAGAATTGTCATATAAAGACATCGCTGGAAAGATGTTTGTAAGCCCGCGTACCGTCGACGACTACCGACAGGCACTATTCCACAAACTAAAAGTGCACAGTAGGGTGGGATTGGTGATGTATGCGATAAAAAACGGGATTGTTCAGGTATGAGCCAGATAAAAGATAAAAACTAAAAGATAAAAGTTGTACCGATTCGGTATCTCCGACTGGATACAATTTTTATCTTTTAGTTTTTATCTTTTATCTATTTACTCAGGTACATACTCCTATCCTTATACAACTGCCTGAAATAAGGATCCCGCAGGTCTTTGATAAATCGAATGGCTTCACCTGTTGATTTCATTTCCGGTCCCAGTTCCTTGTTCACGCCCGGGAATTTGTTGAAGCTAAACACAGGCTCTTTGATGGCATACCCGTCCAGCTTCTTTTCAAAATTGAAATCAGTGACCTTATTCACTCCCAGCATTACTTTCGTTGCAATATTGAGATACGGGATCTGGTATGCTTTCGCAATAAATGGAGTTGTTCTTGACGCACGAGGGTTGGCCTCTATCACGTACACTTTGCTGTTTTTGATCGCAAACTGGATATTGATAAGTCCTTTGATATTTAGCTTTCGTGCGATCTTTTCAGCATATTCTTCCATGGTATGAACTACAAGCGGTGTAAGATTGAATGCAGGCAATACGGCATTGCTGTCACCACTATGGATGCCCGCAGGTTCAATGTGTTCCATAACGCCCATTACATGAAAATCGGTACCATCAAATATGGCGTCTATCTCTGCTTCCTGGCATCGATCGAGGAAATGATCAATCAGTATTTTATTTCCCGGTATATGTTTTAATAAACTTACTACGGCATTCTCCACCTCATCGTCATTGATTACGATACGCATCCGTTGTCCGCCCAATACATAAGAAGGTCTTACAAGTACGGGGTAGCCTACCTTATTTGCTACTACAACCGCTTCATCCACATCATGAGCCGTTCCGTATTCAGGATAAGGGATATCCAGTTCTTTGAGCATGTCGCTAAACCTTCCACGGTCTTCTGCGATATCCATACTATCGTAGGAGGTGCCGATAATCCTGATCCCTTTTTCATGTAATTTTTCTGCAAGCTTTAGGGCCGTTTGGCCGCCAAGCTGTACAATTACACCTTCGGGTTTTTCATGTTCAATTATTTCCCATAAATGTTCCCAATACACCGGTTCGAAGTACAATTTATCAGCCATGTCGAAATCGGTAGAAACCGTTTCGGGGTTGCAGTTAACCATTATTGACTCGTAACCACATTCTTTGATAGCCAGCAAGCCGTGTACACAACAATAATCGAATTCAATGCCCTGGCCAATACGGTTTGGACCCGACCCCAACACGATTATTTTCTTCTTATCCGACACCTTGGATTCGTTTGAAGAAGCAAACGTGCCATTGCCCGCAATTGATTGTTGAGGGTTATTTTCAAATGTGGAATAGAAATATGGAGTTTTAGCTTCAAACTCTGCACTACAGGTATCTACCATTTTGTATACACGTGTAATGCCAGCAGCTTTCCTCTTTTCGTATACATCCGATTCATTGTCGTGGCGTGTAATCCTGCTTATCTGTTCATCGCTAAAGCCATTTACCTTGGCTTCTCTTAATAATTCGAGTGGTAAATTATCCAGGTCATATTTCCCGATTTCTTTCTCCAGGTTTACGATTTTCTGAATTTCATAAATAAACCAACGGTCGATACCATTTGTCGCACGTGAGATGGTGCTTACCGAAATACCGGCCATCAGGGCGTCCTTGATCCGGAAAATGCGATCCCATTTCGGCGTTTTGATATACTCAAGCAGCTCGTCGGCGTGCATCAGGCTTTTGCCATAGTAACCAAGCCCGACGGCATTGTTCTCAAGGCTCTGACAGGCTTTTTGTACAGCTTCGGTAAAGCTTCTGCCAATTGCCATCACCTCACCAACACTTTTCATTTGCAAGCCAAGTGTGTCATTGGCACCTTTGAATTTGTCGAAGTTCCACCGCGGTATTTTCACGATCACATAATCCAGCGCCGGTTCAAAATATGCCGATGTAGTTTTTGTGATCTGGTTTTCCAATTCGTCCAGCGTGTAGCCAATCGCAAGTTTGGCTGCAATTTTCGCAATTGGATATCCTGTTGCTTTACTTGCGAGTGCCGAAGACCGGCTTACTCTGGGATTAATCTCAATAGCGATGATTTCTTCAGTGTCTGGATTGAGCGCAAACTGCACATTGCAACCTCCTGCAAAATTGCCGAGGTCGCGCATCATTCGTATAGCAGTATTCCGCATCAATTGCATAGCGGTATCGCTAAGTGTCATAGCCGGGGCCACCGTAATGGAGTCGCCGGTATGCACGCCCATCGGGTCAAAATTTTCGACTGTACAAATGATACATACGTTATCGGCCGCATCCCGCAACAGTTCGAGCTCAAACTCTTTCCAACCCAACACGGCCTTTTCCACCAATACTTCATGAATGGGTGATGCCTGCAGCCCCCTGTTGAGTGCATCGTCGAGTTCCGACTTATCGTGTACAAATCCTCCACCCGTACCACCCAGGGTAAATGATGGACGAATTACAAGCGGAAATCCTATGTCCTGTGCAAATTCCTTACCCTCCAGAAAGGAGTTGGCGGTTTTTGCAGTAGCAACAGGTACGCCCAGTTGTATCATCCACTGCCGGAATTTTTCACGGTCCTCGGCCTTGTCTATAGCTTTGATATCCACGCCGATAAGTCGCACATTATATTTTTGCCACACACCCAGGTCCTCGGCTTCCTTGGCAAGGTTTAGAGCAGTTTGACCACCCATGGTAGGCAACACAGCATCAATCTGGTTTTCTTCCAGGATTTGTTCTATACTTTCAACTGTAAGAGGCAACAGGTATACCTTATCTGCCATCATCGGATCCGTCATGATGGTGGCAGGATTGCTATTGATAAGGAATACTTTCACACCTTCTTCCCGCAAGCTTCGGGCGGCCTGTGTGCCGGAATAGTCGAATTCACATGCTTGTCCAATAATAATAGGCCCTGAACCAATGATCAGGACCGATTTAATAGAAGTATCTTTTGGCATTTTATATAGAGCGGTATAACCCCGTCATTTTTATTTTCTGAACACGAGAGAAAAAAATACAAATTGCGCAAAAGTAAGGGAATAGAAGGGTATTGGAGGGCCTTCACCTGCTTTTTTTTGAAGTTTAATAAGGTTTTAGCGGTTGCGGCTTCTCTATTTTCCTGTAGGAGAGAGAATAGGTATCATCATAAATATTTTTTTGCTGCTGCTTCATAGAAAGAATCTCAGCTTTTAACTGGGCAGACGAACTGAAACCTTTGCGGGAAACGGGGGAAAAATTGTCCGTTATTGTTCTTACCTGTAGTGTATCATGCCTGATCGAAATAGAGGAGATGTAAAAGATATTCTGCGTTTTCACTACTGGCGGTTTATTTTTTTTCTCCGACGTAACGGTTACGATCGTTCCGGCAACATTCATGTACATTTCCCCATCCAGCCGGGAAATATATCCTTTGAAATATGCCGTATCCGGCATCACCATGTCACCCTTTACCGCCTTGCCATAACGGGTAATAGCATAAACTGAATCTGAATGGCGGCTTATATCCAAAGCTTCGATGCCAAAAAAATCGCTTCCGTCTTTGACGATGCCATACCAGTATCCTAAAAGACTACTGTCTATCAACTCCACGGGCCTTTCTTCCATAGGTACTGCAGACTCATAAGGGCAGGCATATAATATAAAGGTCAGCGGCAGTATAATTAAAAGCAGTCTCATATAATAAACTATAAGATACGAAGTTTGAAATAAGGTGCAAGAAAACCTGTAGATCAGGTTAAGCTATGGCTACAAGCCACAAGCTACAGGTTCTATGTTTCCTTGCTTGTAGCCTAAGGCTTGTAGCTTGTAGCCTCTGCCCGGTATGCGATTTGCAAAACATACCCTTAAAAGTAAATTGTCGTTAATTTGTATAGCATGATCAATAGAATAGTTCAATTTCTGGGAAAAACCTTTCTCGCACTTCTTCTCTTTCCGGTTGCCGCACACACACAAACCAACGGCAATCATATAGACGCAGGTTATTTTCGCAACCCCCTCAACATACCGATGGAAATTGTTGCCAATATGGGTGAACTAAGACCCAATCACTGGCACATGGGTCTCGATATACGAACCAACCAGAAAGAAAACCTGCCAGTATATGCCGCAGCAGCGGGATACATTGCACACATTGGCATCCGCCCGCAAAGTTTTGGTCGCTTTATTGTCATCAATCATCCCAATGGTCTCTCCACTTTATATGCGCACCTCAATGACTTCTTTCCTGAACTGGAAGAATATGTGACTGCCCAACAATACAAGCAGGAAACCTGGGCAATAGAACTTGACCTTTCAAAAGATAAATTCCCCCTAACTAAGGGTCAGTTGATAGCCTATAGCGGAAACACGGGTGGTTCGCAGGGTCCACACGTGCATTTTGAAATATTCGACACCAGGTCTACCAGGAGGCTCAACCCATTACTCTTTGGATTTCCTTTGAAAGATGAAGTATCACCAAGTCTTGTGAAACTTGCATTATATGACCGTAGTAATAGCGTGTATGAACAATCACCGGTATTTTACTCAGTCAAAAACACCGATAGCGGTTACATCATTCCCAAAGCTCCTTTAATAAAGACTGGGGCGAATAAAATTAGCTTCGCTTTACAGGCATATGATCGCATTACCGGTTCGGCTAATGCTGACGGAATATTCTCAGCCACGTTATTTGTCGATGAACGCCCGTATATCCGTTTCGTTATCGACAGCATTAGCTATACGGGTACAAGCTATATGAATGCGCAGATTGATTACAAATACCATTATAATGGAGGACCATTTCTCCAGCACTTATCACGTATGCCCGGCGACAGAGGAGGAGTATACCATCCGATTTACAATGATGGCATTGTTGAGTTAAACGACACCATCACACACGCCGTACGGATCGATATCAGGGATGCATATAATAATATCTCGCAACTTAATTTTAAGCTGCAATACGACGACAGCCTGGCCGGGGCCAAAACGGCGAAGTCATCTGAAAAGCTATTGCCCAACGAAGTAAATGTGCTGGAAAAAGAAGACTTTGAATTGTATGTTCCCGAAACCTGTTTGTATGATGCCACACCAGCAGCTTATTATCGTAATCCCGATATGTCCACTTATGCTGTGTCGGCGGCACATCAGTTAAATGATCAATCAATCCCCGTTCATGATGAATTGACCGTTCGTATCAAAGCGTTGAAGCCCATACCTGCCGACTGGAAAGACAGACTGATCATTCAACGGCGCGGAAGGAGAACGGAAAATCGAAAAGCGGAATTACAAGGTGATTGGCTTGCCGCAAAATTTGGGGATTTTGGTACCTACCAGGTTTTTGCAGATGTGGTACCTCCAACATTTAATAGTATCGGTAATGCTGATACGGTGAACCTGAGTGCTGCAAGCCGGATACTTTTTACCCCAACAGATAATTTTGGAATTAAAAAGTTCAGGGTTGAACTGAATGGCAAATGGCTTCGATTTACAAACGATAAAGGCCGCAACTGGATCTATAAATTTGATGAACGTTGTCCATACGGCACACATCACTTAAAAGTAATAGCAGAGGACATTGCAGGCAATACGACAGTGAAAGAATGGTGGTTTAAACGCGGACCATATACTCCACCGAAGAAAAAAGCTGTAAAGAAAAAGAGTAGTAAGAAAAAAGCTCCGACAAAAAAGAAAAGATAATCAAGCAGGCCCGCCCAAATCTTTATTTATGGTAACATTAAAAGAAGGAGATAAAGCACCCGCATTCGAAGGGTTGGATCAAAATGGAAAAAAAATTTCGCTCCAGGATTTTAAAGGGAAAAAGCTTGTTCTTTATTTCTACTCCGAAGCAGGGTCGCCTACCTGCACCATCGAGTCGTGCAATCTTCGTGACAATTATGCTCTGCTGAAAAAGAACGGGTATGAAATACTAGGTGTAAGTCCTGATACTATGCAGGTGCAGAAAAAATTTGAAACAAAATATAAACTTCCTTTCCCCCTCATTGCAGACACTTCTCACGACATTCTCCAGAAATATGGAGTCTGGGATCAAAAGAAATTATTTGGCCGCGAATACATGGGCGTTCTCCGCACTACTTTCATTATCGATGAAAAAGGAAACATTAGTAGGGTGTTTTTGAAGCCGAGGAATAAAGCACACGCACAGGAGATATTGGAGGGAGTTAAAAGATAAAAGTTGTATTTAGTCGGGAAGCCCGAACTAGCACAACTTTTATCTTTTTCCATCCCCAAATCCAGTGATATAAAACCCTGTTTAAGGCTATTGAATGTTCTTCTTTGTACAGGCATCTTTGTGATGTATTAATCAATAATCATTCACCCTTAAACTTTTTCTTATGAAATTCATTATCAAAATAACAGGTGTGCTGGCAATCGCTGCAGTTTTTGCAAGCTGTACGATCAAAAACGATGTCAGATCTACGCAAGACTATTTTAATGTGGATGTGGAGCCGCAACGGGAGTCGATTGTAATAAAGGCATCCAGCGAGGTAATTACAGCAATAAATTAATTCCCTGCGTAAAATATAAATCTTTTGATGATTAGTGTTTTATATAAAATTAAGTCACGATCTCTTTAAAATTTTTGTTTCATGTTGGACGGTTTACAGTTAGCCCCGGTAATGCGGGGCTATTTTATTTGCTTCATATAGGTTAGGTGCGAGTACCTCATCTCTGCAATTATTCTTTAGCTGATATCACAGGTTATGGAATAAAGTGACGACAGCTCCCCGGATTTGGTGATGGTTATCGTGAGCTGGGGAAAGACATTTGCATTTTCAGTTTCTAAAATCAAAACCTATTTCCATGAAACAGTTAATTTTAATGGCACTGGCAGCATTTATTTTTGCCAGTTGTGACAAGGAAAGCGATACCCCCAGGCCCGTCATCATATCAGGTACGGGAAATATTACCGCGAAAGTAAATGAGTTCCGGGCGTTGCTCGGCAGCACATTGAACACCACGAAAGGTCATACAGAGGGCCGACGTGAAATAAACTGGGATGGGGTACCGGATATGTTTGCAACTCAAAAATTACCATTTGATTTTTTCAACCCGGTGGCTGATGGTTCGCCCGAAAATTTGCAAAGAGGATTTCTTTATTCAACAGATACGGATGCGCGTATTAGCAGCAGTGCATTTACCAACCTTGAGCCTGCAAACGGTACCGAGTTTTTTTCATTTAGTGGAAGTAAAACTTTTTCGGCTGTGAGCAGTAACCTTTGGAATGTGGAATTTGAAGTAGCAGGTGCACGCGTGGCAGCAAGTGTGAATGGATTTGGAGCCGTGTTTTCTGACGTAGATGATCCTGCTTCTACGAGCATTGAATACTTTTCGGGAAACCGTAGCCTCGGTACCTATTTTGTGCCTGTATATAGTGGAAGCAGTCATTCTTTTCTTGGCGTATATTTTCCCAATGAGAAAGTTACGAAAGTGCGGATCATGCAGGGCGCTGCAACTGTGGGTGCCGGTGTAAAGGATATTTCAGTTGGTGGAACGAAAGACCTGGTGATCATGGATGATTTTTTATATGACGAACCTGTTGCCATTCAGTAATCAGATAAAAGCTAAAAGATAAAAGTTTATCTCAGGACGTGCTCCTAATAAAGGACTTCGGGCTTCGAGCTTCAAACTTAGAGTTCGCGGCTTGGGGCTCAGGTTTGCGACTGAGATCACTTTTATCTTTTAGTTTTTAGCTTTTATCTAAACGAGTTTGTTGTTTCTGTTCAACAGCACTTATAAGGAAACTCTTTCGTAAATTTTCAGCATGAACGCCGGTCGAGTAAAGTTTTTAGCCACCGCTCTGGGTATTTTTATGTACCTGCTGCCTTTAAATGCTCAGCAGCCGGCCCTGTATTTTAAAAGAATGAACCAGGCCAATGGCCTTTCCCATAATAAGGTGAATTGCATATTGCAGGACCGTAGAGGATTTACATGGATAGGTACAGATGACGGGCTCAACAGGTATGACGGTTACAATTTTATTGTATTCAAGAATATTCCCGGCGAACCTTCGTCTTTATCCGGAAATACGATCACTGATCTCCACGAGGACAAAAATGGCATTCTTTGGATTGCGACTGCAGATGGGGGCATCAGCCGCTATGACTATCGCATGTCTACCGACAAAAAATTCCGCCAGTACAAGCATCAGCCTGGTGACAGTAGCAGCATACCAGTAAATATTGTAAATGCACTTGAAGAAGATGCATCGGGCGATCTCTGGATTGCTACCAGCGGTGCATCGATATTGCGATTTGATAAAAAGAAGGAAAAATTTATTCGCCCTGGTACCCAGGGTGTTTGGACTATTTATGATATGCTCTTCGACCGGTCAGGTATGATATGGGCCGGTAAGGAAGGAGGAAGCATATTGAAAGGAGATCCCAAAAAACATACATGGAGTATGGATCCCCGTTACAGCAACTTATACGTTTCTCTCCCACATATGGTTGTTACGCGCTTGTTCCAGGATAGCAAACAGAATATATGGTTTGGATCGTGGGATAAAGCGTTGTATCGCTATAATGCCGCTACAGGGAATGAGGATAGTTTTACTAATGTGCCCGGCAATCCCCATTCGTTTGGAGTGGATGAGCCTATTTCATTCAATGAAGATAAGCAGGGACGTATCTGGATTGGAGGTAAACTCTCCGGTTTATATATCTATGATCCATCCAGGCAACAATTTTATAATTATCGTCATGATCCCAGCCGTGAAGGTACACTTAGCGACAACCGTATCAATTGCATTTTCATAGATGCTACTGGTATTGTATGGCTTGGTACAAATAATGGCATTAGCATTTATAATAGTGGTCAGCAACAATTCCAGCAACAATTTTTGCCACGCGATCCCGCCGGAAAACAAATCGTGATCTATGATTTTTTTAAGGATGAAAAAGGAGATTTATGGATCGGGACAGACAACGGTTTGTATATACGCGATAAGGAAGGTAATTACCAACATAAGAAATTGGTATACGATGGACATTCGCTTAGCATTACCCGGATCTACCGTGACGTGGATGGAAAGATTTATTTAGGTACAGACTATAGCCTGTTTGTGTATGATGCTGTATCGGGAAAAATTTCGTTGTTGCCCAATACAGAGAAGGACCAGGTGATGGTGAAATTGATTGAGTCCAGGATTGTTTCCATTCAAAAAGATTCGCTGGATGGCCGACCTGTCTTGTGGACAGCGCCATACGGGCACTTCTTCACCTATTATGACCTTGCAGAGCAGCGGTGGATATCGCGTCGCGACAGTACAAAAAAAATCCTTGCGCGTTTTGGAATTACAGATAATCTCATACGTCGTATTGTGAAAACACGCGATGGACAAATCTGGTTTGCAAATGCCAAAAACGGCCTGGTGTTGATCGATAAGAAGAATGGCGGAAGCACCCGCTTCATCAACAATCCATCGCAACAAAAAAGTATCAGCAATAATAATGTGTATGATATCAGGGAAGATAATAAAGGCAATTTGTGGATCAGTACTTATGGTGGCGGGCTGAATTACTTCGATTGTTCGAAAAAGGAATTTCAGCATTTTAGTTCTGTCAACAACCTGCTCGAGGGTCTTGCCATGGATAAAAGGGGCAATGTTTGGGTGGTAAGCAATGGTGGTTTACAAAAGTTCGATCCGCGCAGTAGGATCTTTACTTATTCTGAGCTGCCGGATATTGAGAAAAGTGGTGGTGTAAAGGGATATATCTATAAAGACAATAACGGATTAATGTACGTGGCCGGGAAAAACTATTTTATCTCATTCGAACCTGAAAAGATAGGAAGTCAACAGCAACAGCCCGAGGTATTCCTGACCGACCTAAGCATTTTTAATAAATCATTCTCCCACCTGCTGGAAAACAAAAAGGTGACGCTGCGATATAATCAGAATTTTTTTACCATCCAGTTTGCAGCGCCATTTTATTCGGGGTCCGGACCTGTGCAATATTCCTACATGCTTGAAGGCGTGGACCAGGATTGGGTAAATGCCAGCTCTTCGTCACCGCAGGCGCAGTACACCAACCTTAATGGGGGTGAATACATATTTAAAGTAAGAGCAACTGCCGCACCAGGGAGCTGGAGTGAAAAGATCACTACTATTGCCATACGCATCATTCCGCCTTTCTGGAAACGCGGCTGGTTTTTCCTCGTGCTGGCTGTAGTGATAGCAACGATAGTATATTTAGCCTACCGGTACCGTATCAACGAATTACTTAATCGGCAGGCTATTCGTAACAAGATTGCACAGGACCTGCACGACAATATGGGTTCAACACTCAGTAGTATTTCGGTATACAGCCAGGTAGCCAGGATATATAAGGATAAAAACCGACCGGAGGAGTTGCAACATACCCTGGAAAAAATCAGTACCATTTCCGGTGAAATGATTTCCGAAATGAACGATATCGTGTGGGCAATCAATCCACGCAATGATAATATGGAAACCATTCTTCACCGCATGGAGTCCTTTGCAAAACCATTGCTTGCTTCTCAAAACATACAGTTTCACTTTCAGTACGATCCGGAAATACGTCACCTTTTCCTGGATATGACTAAAAGGAAAAACTTCTATCTTATTTTTAAAGAAACGATCAACAACGCGCTTAAATATTCAGGAGCGTCGAATATCTGGGTGACAATTAATCATAAGCAGCATCAGCTCGAACTAACGATCAGGGATGACGGAAAAGGTTTTGAAACGACTGCTGTTATGGCCAATGCTTCCACTTCCATGTCGGGTAATGGGTTGCAAAACATGCGAATGCGGGCAGAAGAGATCGGAGGTGACTTTGAACTTGTAAGTTCACCGGGTAATGGAACGAGCCTTACACTCCGCTTTCCTATCCCCTGATTCGGGTATTGCTGCCGGCCAAAATTAGCTGACCTTTGCTTAAACACACCGCATGAGCTTGAGAATAGCCATATTTGATGATAACAAAAATATCAGGGATAGTATCGGGTTGTTATTAATGACAGAGCCCGATTTTGAACTGGTAGGCTCATTCTGTCATGTGCTCGATTGCGTGGAAGATATCAGGGAATCGCGGCCGGATGTGATATTGATGGATATAGAAATGCCGGGGATGACTGGAATAGAAGCGGTGATAAAAATTAAGAAAGAATTTCCCCATATCCAGATACTGATGCAAACGGTATTTGAAGATGATGATCGTGTGTTTGATTCAATTTGTGCAGGCGCATCCGGTTATCTTCTTAAGAATTTCCTGAATACTAAATTGGTGGATTCCATTCGCGAACTCCAGTATGGAGGATCACCCATGAGCCCGTCGATAGCAAGAAAGGTGTTGAATAAAATGCAGTCCGTTTCGTCGGTGATCAAACCCGAAGAAACTCCGGATTATCATTTAACCGCCAGGGAGAAAGAAGTTCTTTCCTGCCTCGTAAATGGATTGAGTTATAAAATGATCGGGGCTGATCTTAATATCAGCTACGAAACTGTGCGCTCGCACGTAAAGAAAATTTATGAAAAGCTTCATGTAGCTTCTCTCACCGAAGTGGTAGCCAAAGCAATCAATCAACGTATTGTCTAACGAATATCGAACAGGTTTTCACGCAGCATGTGCTGCGAAAAAAATCACTTCAAGAAACTTCTCGCAATCCGAGTTTTACTCTTCACTTCCAATTCTCACAATCGTTAGTATTCCACACATCACCGGATAAGGGGATGTAGAACATCAAATTGGTTATTTTCCTGGTGGCTCACTTGCAGGAGATTTGTCATGTTGTTTAATATAAAACTTATTCAAATGAAAAATTCATTCTCGATGAGCTTGCTGCTGGCATTTGCCGCGGCTCCATTTTGTAGTTCAGCACAACTCGCCCTTAGCGATCCCGATCATTTCAATAATTGGAATACTAGTATTAAAGAATTTGAAGTGAAGTCGGTCCGTTTGTCAACAGGTGTAAGTGTGCAGTATGTAGAGCAGGGTGATGTAAACGGTACGCCTGTTATATTCCTGCATGGTATCACTGATTCGTGGCATTCATTTGAATTAGTGTTGCCTGAGTTGCCCCAGTTCATGCATGCATTTGCCATTTCACAACGCGGGCATGGTGATTCTGAACGTCCGGAAAGCGGTTATACCATGAAGGACTTTTCAAATGATATTGCTGCGTTTATCCAGGAGTTTAAATTGGGAAAGGCGATTCTTGTTGGTCATTCGATGAGTGGATTAATAGTACAGCAATTTGCTCTTGATCATCCCGAGTTGGTGAAGGCAATTGTGATTATTGATTCTGCTCCTTCATTCAAAAATGCTCCAGGCATGCCAGAATTTGTGAAGCAGGTAGGACAACTTACCGACCCCATTGATCCGGTATTTGCCGATGAATTTCAAAAAAGCACACTTGCCAATCCTATCGACCCGGCTTATTATAACACCGTTGTCAACGAAGGATTGAAAGTGCCAGCGCGTGTATGGATAGCAGCATTCGATGGCATTATGCAGGCGGATTATGTAAAACGGCTAAAGCATATTAATGTGCCGGTACTCATCTTATGGGGTGATAAGGATAATTTTTGTTTGCGCGAAGACCAGGATGTGTTCGTAAGAGGGATTAAGCAATCACAGTTCATCATCTACCAGGGTACGGGCCATGCCTTACACTGGGAACAACCGCGACAGTTTGCGACTGACCTTACTGATTTTGTAAAAAAATTAATATATACCGCTAAGTAGTTTCGGGCTTCGAGCTTTGAGCACCGGGCTTACTTCTATCCTTAAGCCCTGAGCTCGAGGCTTGTCGCTCGCAGCCTTCTTTTGAAAAATTCCTTGATCATGAAACTTTATTTATTATTTGCATTGGCATCCCTTATTGGATTGTATACTTTCACTAAGGAACATGTACCTGCCTCAGAATTAACAGCGCCCAAAGAACGGCCGGCAGTTTATTGCGCTCCAACTTATGATCCAACAAAAATTGATGGTGACGCACCCTTGCTGAAGGGCCTTGGTAACATTCAATATCCAGTTACCACAATTTCAAAAAGGGCGCAGGAATATTTTAACCAGGGGCTCGCACTTACATACGGGTTTAATCATAGTGAAGCGGCGCGCTCTTTCAAGACTGCCATTAAAAATGACCCGTCTTTTGCAATGGGATATTGGGGACTGGCAATGGTATGGGGCCCTAATTATAATGCCGCCTTAAATCCCACCAGCCTTGCCGATATCAATAATGCTATTGATTCGGCCGTAAAGTATGCGAAGCATGCAAGCCCGAATGAAAAAGCATTGATATATGCCATGCGCAAAAGGTTTCCGGTAACGGAACAAAAGGATATGACACCATATTATGAATGGTATGCTAATGCAATGAAGCAGGCGCATGAACAATTTCCCACCGACGTGGATATTGCGACTTTATATGCAGATGCATTGATGAACCTGCACCCCTGGAACCTGTGGTTAAAAGATGGAACTGCGCAACCGTGGACGCCTGAAATACTTGCGTTGCTTGAAAAGATACTGGCGAAGAATCCTTCGCATCCAGGAGCTATGCATTATTATATCCATGCTACCGAGGCATCAAAGCAGGCTGAGAAAGCGTTGCCCTATGCCGACAGGTTAAGGGATGCGATGCCGGCAGCCGGACATATGGTGCATATGCCTTCTCATACCTATATCCGTACGGGCGATTATCACAAAGCCGTCGTAGCAAATGAAAAAGCAAGTACTGGTGATAGTATATATGTCGCACAATGCAAGGCGCAAGGGTTTTATCCACTGCTGTTGTATCCTCATAATATTCATTTCCTGGCGGCCAGCGCTTTTCTAGAAGGTAGCAGTAGAAAGGCGCTCGATGCAGCATGGATGGTTTCGCGCAAGGCAGACAGGAAATTTTTAAACGAGAACCTGACTGTGCAACATTTTTATATTATCCCCTATTACGTATTGGTGCATCTTGGTAAATGGGATGATATTCTGCAACTGCGATACCCCGGTGAACAGTTAAAGTATCCCGCCGCTATCTGGCACTATGCGCGAGGAATGGCACAGGTTGGGAAAGGTAACCTGGCAGCGGCAGCCACGGAATTGACCGCTCTGAAAGCTTTCGCTGGCGATGATGCTATGAAGTCGATGCTTATTTGGGACATGAATAGTGCACACGACCTTATAAATATTGCAGCCAATGTACTGGAAGGAGAAATGTTGAGTTATAGAAAAAAATATGCCGAAGGAAAAGCGAAATTTTATAATGCAATTGCGATAGAAGACCGTCTTATGTATAACGAACCACCCGACTGGTTTTTTTCAGTACGCCATACACTTGGACACTGGCTGGTAACAGCAGGAGAGTATGCAGAAGCGGAAAAAGTATACCGCGACGACCTGGAGACCTTCAAGGAAAATGGCTGGGCTCTCATTGGCCTCTACAATAGCCTGAAAGGTCAAAATAAAAACGATGAAGCAATACAAGTGAAGAAAAGATTTGATAAGGCATGGCAGTATGCGGATGTCGTGATTACATCGTCGAGGAAGTTTAGATAAAATATAAAATTTAAAAGATAAAAGTTGTATTCATGCGAGACCTCCGACTGGGTGCAACTTTTATCTTTTATCTTTTAACTTTTATCTACTTCGTCTCCCCGGAATAGAGGATATGATACTGCGATAGTGGGGATTTTCTCAAGTTAGTATTAGATTGATATTTGCCATATACAAAACAAAAAAACTTAAACCTTAAATTTTATTTTATGAAAAAGATTTTGCTGATCATGTTTTTGACAATTGGAATTGGTACAAGCGCGGTGTTTGCTTCCGACAACGAGGAGGTAACTCCAGGTGCTAAAAGAACATTCGAAAAAGAATTTCCAAGTGCCCAGTATGCGAAATGGGAAAAGATTTCAAATTCCGATGTGTATATGGTGCGGTTTGTTTACAACAACCAGGCATTGCTCTCTTATATTGATGAGAAGGGTGATATGGTAGCCACTGCAAGGAATGTTTACAAAGAGCAACTTCCTTTTATGATCAACCAGACACTGGATAAGAAATTATCTGGTTTCAAGGTCATTCAACTGGAAGAACTCACTACAGCAACCGAAACAAGTTATTTTGCCACCCTCGAAAATGATAAATCAATTAATTATGTAAGGGTACTAAATAATGGATCATTCTCGGTAATTAAAAAGATGAAAAAGTAAGTAGGTAGGAAGAAGCGGCGAGCTGCGAGCTTCGAGCTGCGAGCAAATACTTTTGTTCGAAGCTCAAAGCTTGTGGCTCGTCTGCATTTACGAGGCATGGTAAACATTGGTAATAGAGTGCACAGCTCGCCGCTCCAGGCTCGCAGCTCGCGGCTCCGAGGCAACCGCAGTGATTGATTTTGCGATTAATCCACCGTTGCTAAAAACTACTTGTATGAAGAAAATAATTACCTGCCTGTTTATATCCTGTACATCTGTTGCCATGGCACAGGATTCATTATTTAATGATAGCGCTACCGACCAGGTGGAAAAGAAACCCGTAAGGATATTTAATGCACTAAAGGCAATCAATGCAAAGACAACCGAAGTAGTGGGTAAAGGGAAAATGGAGTTCAACGTCACTCACAATTTTGGTGACATCGGCGGTAAGTTTGGCGGTATCAAGAATTTTTTCGGATTAGACAACGCAGTAGATGTTCGAATAGGATTTGAAATCGGCATCGGTAAAAAACTGGATATTATCCTTGCAAGAGCAAAAGGAGCAAGTAGCCAGTCGAAACTTTTCGAAACAGGTATTAAGTACCAAATACTTCGTCAATTGGAAAGTGATCCCTCGCATCCTATTGCCCTGACTGCATTTGTCAACGCTGTGGTTGCTACAAATACTTCTGCTACTACGGAGAACGTCGATAACAGCTACGATGATTTTTCGGATCGTCTTAGTTCCACTATGCAACTCATCATTGCCAAAAAGATCGGGAAAGTGAGTTTGCAACTCAATCCCACACTGGTAACCCGTGGTCACAGTATTTCTTATGACGATAAAACCATTTTTGCAATGGGTGGCGCTATTCGCGTTCCTGTTTTTCCAAATTTTAATCTCGTGGTAGATTATTTCCATCCTTTCCGCTCGCAAGAGAGTAAGGATTCTTTTGCTGCGCAGGCCGTACCAATCAAGTTTTATGATCCATTGGGTATAGGAATCGAAATTGTAACGCCCGGCCACGTATTTCATTTAAATTTTACAAATGCCAACGAAATCCTGGAAAACAGGTTTATTCCCCGTACTACCAACAGTTGGAGCAAAGGACAGTTTCGCTGGGGCTTTACCATCGCCCGTTCATTTGTGTTGTGGCGCCCAAAGCAAAAATCCTAGGCAGGTTTGCAACGCTCATTATTGTCGATCAGTCATCAGCATGTGAAAGTTTATATAAGAGAAAATGCATGGGTGGCAAGATTGGCTGCCTGGAAACTTGGAGTGCCTAATGTCGCTATAGTTTTCGGTCAAACAATCTTTCTTTATAACTGTAGCGCCGATTCATTTCTCAGCAACGAATCCTGGGTGCGACATGAATTAAAGCATGTGGAGCAGTATGCACGATATGGATTCATGGGGTTTATATTACGCTACCTCGCAGAAAGTATTACAAACGGTTATCACAACAATAAGTATGAAAAGGAAGCCAGGCAGGCTGAACTTCTGACGGGTAATCCACAGGTTGACATTTGTATCCGTCCCTAAAAGGGTATTGACACCTGCATCTATAAAATCCATTCTACTTCTCCTGAAGTAAAAGTTTCAGGCAGTGCATGTGTAACAGTTAATGTACCGTCAGCAGCTACACTATCGATTACCGCGTCAAACACACGGGAATCTTTCCGGAGTTTTACGGATTCATGTTTCTTATACAAGTGGTCATTGTATTCCTGCAATATTGCATCAAATCCATCTCTGAGAAGGAAATGAAACCTGCTGTTAATTATAGTACATAATTCCCTGGCCAGGATTACGGAGTTAAAGGTTTTACCGGTTATTTGCTTCAGCGAAACGGGGTTTACAAGCCCTTCCGGAAACAAAGTTTGGTTAATATTTATACCGATACCTGCTACAGCCCATTTCCAGGCCGGGTGGTCAGAGTGCGGGTCAGACTTATCATTTGCCTGGTGAGTTATTCGGCCACCAATAACTGACTCAATCAGTATTCCCCCTGCCTTTCTGTCTTGCCAGTATAGATCATTGGGCCATTTAATTTTAGCGTCATCTCCGGCAAATTTTTGAAAGAACTCGCGGATTGCCACTGCAATAGCTGCACTCAGCCAAAACTGTTGTGATACGAGGAGCGGATGGGGATTAATGACGAGGCTGAGTATGATGTTGCTGCCCTTTTCCGAGGTCCAGTTTCTACCCCTTTGACCCCTTCCAGCCACCTGCTCGTGTGCAAAAATGGCCTGGCCATGCTGCGCCAAACCTGCATGCACCTGGGCAAGGGCATAGTTATTGGTACTATCAACGGACTGTAGCTCAATAAATGGTATACCAAGTGGGTTATTAGCAGATTGTTGTGGCAATTAATTGCTATTTTTGAGCAAAGTAAACTGATTCTGGCTATGTAATAGACAGAACCGGCTGAAGGCAATATTAAATTAAACACTCTCATTATTGGAACAATTGGCATCACTCACCAACCGCAAAAAGAAAAGTGCAGTACGGTTAACGAGGAACTCGAAAATCATCAAAACCATCATCGGCGCTATACAGGAGAAAAAGGGGAATAATATTATTTCGCTTGATCTCCGGAAAATCAACGAGGCTGTGGCAGATTTCTTCATTATCTGTGAAGCCAACAGTCAGCCGCAGGTTAGGGCTATTTCCGAGCATATTGAAGCTGAGGTGAGAGACAGATGTGATGAAAACCCTTATCATCACGAAGGTCTACATAACCTTCAATGGGTTTTGATCGATTATGTAAATGTAGTAGTGCATATAATGCTTCCTGAAAACAGGAAATTTTATAAACTGGAAGAAATGTGGAGTGATGCTGCCGGTGAAGAACATAACGAATGATAACGATGTTATATAACGACCGGGCAGAGTAAATAAATTATTAATTAAGCAGTAGAACGATAAACAATGTCACAGGAACAACCAAATAGAGATAATAAAAACCCACGATTCGGTAACCGCCCACCAAGTGATGATCCGAACCAGGCTCCAGGCAAAGGACCCCGATTTAGCATTTACTGGCTTTACGCCATCATTTTTGCTGTACTTATCGGGTTTCACCTTTTTGGAACCTTTTCTCCCAATATGAAAGAAATTTCTCAAGACAGGTTTAACGAAATCCTGCGGCAGGGAGATGTAAAGAAATATACGGTTATCGGCAACCGCAATAAAGTACGTGTAACCCTTACCGAATCGAGCCTTCCGGCCTATGAAAGAGAATTGAAGACCGACCCCGGAAAAATTACCGGCAAGATCAGCAAGGAAGGACCTCATATGTTTTTTACTATCGTATCTGGAGACTCTTTCCAGGATGATATGCGGAAATTTTATACTGACTATCCTTCTGTAAAGAATGTCGGTACGGCTGGCAGTGAACGAGACTGGTTTGGTGGTGTATTACAATTTTTATTACCCATCCTGCTCTTTGTAGGATTGTGGATACTGCTGATGCGTAAAATGGGTGGTGGCGCCGGCGGCGGTGGTGGCCCAGGTGGCATATTCAATATCGGAAAATCACGAGCCACACTCTTCGATAAAGGCACTAAGGTGAATATCACGTTTGCAGATGTAGCCGGCCTTGATGAGGCGAAAGTGGAAGTAATGGAAATAGTAGAGTTTCTGAAGAATCCTAAAAAATATACAGCCCTCGGTGGTAAGATACCCAAAGGAGCATTGCTTGTAGGACCTCCCGGCACCGGTAAAACCTTGCTTGCAAAAGCTATGGCTGGCGAAGCACAGGTACCATTCTTTAGTTTGAGCGGATCAGATTTTGTTGAAATGTTTGTGGGTGTGGGCGCAAGCCGGGTTCGCGACCTGTTTAAACAGGCACGCGAAAAAGCACCCTGTATCATATTTATCGATGAAATAGATGCTATTGGTCGTGCAAGAGGAAAGAATGCAATGATGAGCAATGATGAAAGAGAAAGCACACTCAACCAGCTACTCGTGGAAATGGATGGATTTGGTACCGACACAGGAATCATCGTACTCGCAGCTACCAACCGTCCCGATGTACTGGATACGGCACTTTTAAGACCGGGTCGTTTCGACCGCCAGATTTCAATTGACAAACCGGATCTGAAGGGCCGCGAAGCGATTTTTAAAGTGCACCTGAAGCCAATTAAGATCTCGAAGACACTCGACATTCATAAACTTGCCGAACAAACTCCTGGATTTGCAGGAGCTGATATCGCCAATGTATGTAATGAAGCAGCATTGATTGCGGCACGTAAAGGCAAAGAAGCGGTGGAAATGGAAGACTTCCAGGATGCAGTTGACCGTGTGATAGGCGGGCTTGAAAAAAAGAACAAGATCATTGCACCCGCAGAAAAAAGGATCATCGCTTACCACGAAGCCGGTCATGCTATTTGCGGCTGGTATCTCGAGCACGCCTACCCGCTTTTGAAAGTGACGATCGTACCAAGGGGTACAGCGGCATTGGGTTACGCTCAATACACGCCAAAAGAACAATACCTGTACAACACCGATCAGCTTAACGACCAGATCTGCATGACGCTGGGTGGTAGGGCAAGTGAAGATATTTTCTTTGGTAAAATCTCAACAGGTGCTCAAAACGACCTGCAACAGATTACCCGCATTGCATATGCCATGGTTACAGTATATGGAATGAATGATAAAGTAGGTAATGTAAGCTTTTACGATCCTCAGCAGGAAACATCATTTACCAAGCCTTACTCGGAAGAAACATCCAAGATCATCGACCAGGAAGTAAGAAAGCTGATTGATGTGGCCTACGAAAGAACAAAAGATTTACTTACACAACGTAAAGGGGAGGTTGAGAAACTGGCGGAAGCATTGCTGGAAAGAGAAGTATTGTTCCAAAGCGATGTGGAAGCATTGATTGGAAAACGCCCTTATGAAGAAAAGAAACCGCTAGCTGAAGATAAAAAGGAAGAATTGCAGCCGAGCGATAATGGCGAAATTTCTGCCGGCGTACCTCCCTACGATAGCGACGTTACTAACAAGTCTTTACAATAAAGCTGAACATCCCGGGCTTATTTCAAATTCAAAAGTTTGATTTAAACCCGGGATTTTTATATCATGAATATTTCCCCTGGCAAAGAAAATATTTTAAAGAAGATACGGTCGGCTTTGAGCCATCCTACACCTGCACCATTTCCCAACAGCGAAGGCAGTACTTCCGTATTTAAACCGAGTCAGCAGGAACTCGAAGTGGAGTTTGCCGAGCAATTCACGAAACTTCTTGGACGATTTGTCTTTTGCATCAACAGGCAGGAGCTTGCATTCCAGTTAAATAGTCTTGCACGCAAGCAGGATTGGCAAAAAATTTATTGCCTGGAAGAGCAGGTGCTCGGAAATTTGAATGCCGAAGGAAGCGATAACCGTTTTATCAAAACCGATCTTGCCGGTTGTGATGTATCCATTACTGCGTGCGAGTGCCTGGTGGCAAGAACGGGAAGTATAGTATTGAGTGCGGCGCAGCAGGGTGGAAGAACCACAAGCGTGTATGCACCCATACATGTCTGTATTGCTTATACCAACCAGCTCGTATATGATATTAAGGATGCCTTGCAGTTTGTAAAAGACAAATATGGCAACAATCTCCCTTCACTCATCACATTTGCCACCGGTCCAAGCCGCACTGCAGATATTGAAAAAACATTGGTGGTGGGGGTGCATGGTCCCAAAGAAGTGTATTTATTCCTTGTCGAATCTTAATTTCCCTTTTGCTTTAGTATTTTTATGGCATGTCAAATGCCGGTGTATACCAGATTTTCGTGTATGGCTCTCTTCGAAGCGGCTTTCGCAGCCCTGCCTATGAATATATTAGCCGTTACTTTACATTCGTAAGCAATGGGAAAGTAAAAGGAAAACTGTACGACCTTGGTTTGTATCCAGCAGGTGTTCCCACCGAAGAAGATTCATTTATTACAGGTGAATTATATAACATAAAAGATAAAGAAGAATTTTCCTGGGCTATTGGCCAGCTCGATGACTATGAAGGCATAAATGTTGAAATGGACGAAAACCAGTTGTACAGCCGTGCGCTTACTGATGTATATATTAATGGTAACACTACCTCTGCCTGGATCTACTGGTTTATTGGTGACGTTGCCGGCCATCCGCAAATTGAGTCAGGCGACCTGATCCAATACCTGCAGCAAAAGAAATAAAACATCGGAGTGTTGTTACCTGCCAATAAAAAGATTTACTTCCTGTCCGACTTTCATCTCGGTGCACCCGATCATTCACGTAGCCTCGAACGGGAGAAAATCATTGTACAATTCCTGGATGAGATCAAAAACAGCGCGGCCGAGATTTTCCTCGTAGGCGATATGTTTGATTTCTGGTATGAGTATCGCAAAGTGGTGCCTAAAGGGCATGTTCGCCTGCTTGGTAAACTTGCTGAACTTTCAGATGCCGGCATCCCAATGCATTTTTTTGTCGGCAATCACGATATGTGGATGCGAGATTATTTTCAAAAGGAGTTGAATATCCCGGTGTATTACGAGCCAAAAGCTTTTGAAAGACAGGGTAAGGAGTTTTTTATCGGTCATGGAGATGGACTGGGGCCCGGCGATCATGGATATAAACGACTGAAGAAAATATTTCGCAATCCTGCCTGCAAATGGCTGTTTGGTATCCTGCCTCCGGTAATGGGTGTGGGGCTGGCGAACTTTCTCAGCCGAAGAAGCCGCGCACAAACGGGCGCCACGGAAGAAGTATTTCTGGGCGAAGACAAAGAATGGCTATTGATCTATTGCAAGGAGGTATTGAAAGAAAAAAAAGTGGATTATTTTGTGTTTGGACATAGACACCTTCCCATCGATTATCGTCTGTATAATGGGAGCAGGTATATCAACCTGGGCGACTGGATTCGTTATTATACCTATGCGGTATTTGATGGCGAAAACATGGAATTGAAATCATACAGGCAAATGGATAACAAGATCATACGCAATAAATGAAAAAGATAATCCTGGCTATACTTATCATCCTTACCGGCAGCGCATCGCATGCCCAGGCTGATTCTGCATTCAGGCTTATTCGCTTCATAAAAGGCGATATCGTAGGGTTTACGGTAGACAACCTCGACAATATTTATATTCTCAATAGCCGTAACCAGGTGAAGAAGATGAATTCCAACGGGGATTCAGTTGCCGTATTCAACGATGTAAAGCGATATGGCAAAGCCACGCTGCTGGATGTATCCAACCCTCTGAAATTATTATTGTACTACAAAGATTTTGCAACAGTAGTCGTTCTCGATCGATTTCTCAATATTGTCAATACAATTGATCTCCGCAAGCAAAATATTTTCCAGGCAAAAGCTATCGGTCAGTCATATGACAACAAGATATGGGTGTATGATGAAATGGAAAACAAACTGAAGAAGATCGACGAGGATGGTAAGCTCCTTTTAGAAACGCCGGACTTTCGGCAACTGTTTGGCCAGGCGACTGTTCCTCAAAAAATCTTCGACCAGGATAAGCTGGTATATGTTTACGATTCTTCACAGGCCGTTTTTGTATTCGATTATTATGGGGGATTAAAAAATAAAATACAGATTAGCAAGTGGCAAAATTTTAAAGTTGCCGGTAAATATATTTTTGGCTCAAGTGCTGGTGTGCTCCACCGCTATGAAATAGGGAGTTTGCGCCTCAATGAATGGCAAATGCCTGCGGAAATTAGTATGAGCCGCTCCTTCAATTTTTCATCTTCGAGGTTGTATGCGTTAAAAGACGATATTATTAAGATCTACTCCCTGGAGTAAAGGTTGTAAACCTTTCAATAACTTAGCGTTCAATTGGATTTAGCATGAACGATTTCCTCGACCAGGTATGGCTGGATAATCCCGTTAGAAATTATTTCATTGTGGCAGGTGTGATATTGCTGGTACTGCTATTCAAGAAATTTATTTCTCATTATATTGCCTGGTTAATTTTCAGTGTGGTTCACCATGTTTGGAGCAATGTAGACAAACGCTCATTCATCAACCTGGTGATCAAACCGCTTGGCCTCTTCCTGATGATCCTCGTTTCTATAGCGGCCCTTTACAAACTCAAATTTCCCGCTGTACTGGATGCTGAAGTATACAAGACTACTGTAAAGGCGATTGTGCACAGTGTCGGAACCATCATCCTGATTGTAACCTTTATTGGTCTACTGATGCGAATCATTGAGTTTATTGCTATTATTCTCGAGAAAAAAGCAAACCTTACAGCCGACCAGGCAGACAACCAGTTGATAATTTTTTTCAAGGATTTTTTTAAAATTATACTAGTTATCATCGGGATCATCCTGATCATCCGGTTTGCTTTCAATCGCAATATTGGCAGCCTGCTCACGGGGCTTAGTATAGTAGGTGCCGCTATCGCTCTTGCGCTGCGCGAGAGCCTGGAAAATCTTATCGCTTCATTTATTATCTTCTTCGACAAACCCTTTACAATAGGCGACCTGGTAAAAGTGCAGAATATAACAGGATCGGTGGAGAAAATTGGACTACGCAGCACGCGCATACGTACCGATCAAAAAACTTATGTAACGGTACCTAACAAGCAGATGGTGGATAGTTTGCTCGACAACCTTTCTTTGCGCACACAACGAAGGGCAGATTTGAAACTGGAGATCGAGGTTACCACAAGTCCTACGAAGCTTGAACAATTGCTCGAAGGTATTCGCAAAATTGTTGATCGCGCAGAAATAGAGGATTCAAATGTATTTCTAACAGAAATCACCGGCAGCTCAATAGTTGTACAATCAGATTATTATACCGCGCCAATGACGATTAAGGAGTTTAATACAATCAAGCAGGACGTCAACCTTCAAAGCCTCAAGCTTATGGAACAACTGGATATTGAGCTGGCAGGCGCGAGTACCGACATCATGCTACGAGGTCAAAAGGGAGTAACGCAACAAATCGGATAGTTAACCGGAAATAAAAGAGGAACTTTTCAAAATCATCTTTGTAATAAAAAAGCTTTCTATTACTTCTTCTCTCTTTTAAGCTCTTATCTACCGAAACCTGAATTAATCACCTCTCCCAGTTCCTTATCCCACATTCCATACTTCCCGTATTCAACTACCCGTCCCACTTCCTTACCATTCTTCATCACTATCAATGTAGGCACACTGTGTACATTCATGGATTCGGAAAGATAACCGAGTGTTTTTTTGTTTCGGTCGGTACCCAGCAACGAAAGTCTGTCTTTGGGGAAATTTGCAGCGTCAAGGAGCGAAAAGAATTTAGGGATGATCACATGTGAATCTTCGCACCAGGTACCCATAAATGCGATGATCCGGATGGAATCTTTATGTTGCTGTAATGCAGAAAGGGCAACAGCGTTTGGCGTATATCCCTTCTGGTTAGTGGCAAACCATTTGAACGAAGTATCTTTTTCGATTACCTCACGCGACAGGACGCCCTTGAACACCTTTTCACCATTTTTGTCGGTGCTGGTTTCAAACTGGTCCTGTGCGAGGGCAACAGCACATATCAATAAAAAAGGGATACAGAAAAATATCTTTCTCATAGCGTAAGTTTCAAAATATAAATGGCAAATGTAAAAGGGTGCAATCAATTGATGAACTGAGGGCTGTTAAAAGTTGCATGAGTGAAACCTCAAATGTGAAGGAAAGCTAAAATAGCGTTACAATACCATTATAAGCCAGCCTTTAATTCGAGTAAAAAGGCTTTCAATTTTTCGAGAGACTGGATCATGGCAAACTTTTCCTCGGCACGCTTATTTTTCTTTAAATAATCCTTGGCACCTTCAATCGTGAATTTCCGTCGGCGCAGGAGGTCATAGATCATTACCAGGTTCTTGATGTCTACCGGTCGAAAAAAGCGATCACCCTTTCGGTTCTTACGGGGTTGAAGAATATCAAATTCAGTTTCCCAATAACGGATAAGTGACTGGTTTTCCCTGAACATTAAAGCCACTTCGCCAATAGAGTAATATTGTTTTTGGAAAAGGATATCATCTTCCGGCACCTGGATGAGATCGGCATGGAGGCCTATTTCTTTTAAAGAACGCCTGCCGCGGTTGGAAGTCTTTTTTTGTTTCTCAACCGGTTCCTCTGCTTCCTCGATGACGATGAATTTTTTTTCTTCCGGAGGTGGAGCTGGTGCCGTTGAAGGTACCGGAGCTGGCCCGTTGGCCGCGAAATCAAATGTTATTTGTGATAACGTTTTGCCCATAACACTATATAAAGGTACGGATGATGTCAGCCTAAATACCTGCTGTTGCCGTACTGTGGAAAAGTTGAATATAGCTTTCTTGCAGAAATCGGGCCGTACTTATTAGTCAAGGCTTTGGTTGGAGGCGGCTGCTCGTTTCAGGATTGCATCAAATTGTTCGGGACCCAGGTCGTTATAAAAGAAATATACAGGATCGATCTTATTCCCATTTTTATGCACTTCGTAATGCAGGTGTGGCCCTGTCGATTTACCCGTGCTTCCCACCCAGCCAATTACTTCGCCCCGTTTTATTTCCTGGCCATTTCTCGCTTTTACACGCACCATATGGCCATATAAAGTTTCGTAGCCATAACCGTGGTTCACGATCACGTGATTGCCATATCCATTACCTGTATTGCCCGATGTGGTTACCCGGCCATTCGCTGTTGCGTAGATGGGAGTTCCCTGTGGTGCAGTAAAGTCGATACCTGCGTGCATTTTAGTGGTTTTGTAAATAGGATCAATGCGGTATCCAAAACCCGAAGCCACGCGGGTAAGATCTTTATTACTTACAGGTTGAATGGCAGGAGTATGAGACAGGAGTTGTTCTTTGTTCTCTACCAGCTTGTCGATTTCATCATACGAACTTTTTTGTGCGCCAATGCGGCTGGAGATATTCCTTAGCGAGGTTTCGATTGAAGTTATCAGCTCACTATTATCCAGTTTTTCAACAGAAGCGATTTCCTGTTGCATGGCTATTTCCTTTGCCCTGGCGCTATCAGGTATAGGATTGGCTTCAAATATGGAGCGGTAGACATTGTTGTCGCGTTTTTCCAGCTCCTCCATTTGCTGGCGAATGGAGCTTAGCTCGTCTGCCAGCACTTCATACTTGTCTTTGAGATTTTCATTCTGGCGCTGCAGAATTTTTTCTTTGGGTGAGCCGATGAACTGGAAAGCTACATACGAGATGAGTGCGGCCGTAACAAAAGCGGCTGCTATAAACCCGAAAATGCGTAACAGTTTTACGCGTAGCGGAGTTTCCAGCTTTTCGTATCGAAGGGTATTGGTATTATAGTAATATTTGATCTTCTTCATGAGCCCGGGTAAAGGTAATGCTGGCTGCAAATGACGGCTTAATCTTTACCTTTGCCGCCACCCCTGCCTTGGCGGGGGTGAACAAATATAGGCCCTTCACCTGCAAAAATCAACCCGGCTGGGCCAGCATTTATGATGACGAGTACCACTATCCGCAAAGAATTCCTGGATTTTTTCAAATCAAAAGGACATGAAATTGTTCCTTCCGCACCCATTGTTGTCAAGAACGACCCTACACTAATGTTTACCAATGCGGGGATGAACCAGTTTAAAGATTATTTTCTCGGCAATAAAAATCCCCCCTACCCACGGGTGGCAGACACGCAAAAGTGCCTGCGGGTAAGTGGAAAACATAACGACCTGGAAGAAGTGGGTGTGGATACCTACCATCATACCATGTTTGAAATGCTTGGCAACTGGAGTTTTGGCAACCCGGCTCGGCCCCAGGATGGTTATTTTAAGAAGGAAGCAATTCAGTGGAGCTGGGAATTATTAACGGAAGTTTACAAATTAGAGAAGGACAGACTTTATGTTTCGATCTTCGAAGGCGATGAAAATGAGGGCCTGCCCCGTGATGAAGAAGCCTATAATGAATGGTTGAAATATGTGCCTGCGGATAGAATACTTCTTGGTAACAAGAAAGACAATTTTTGGGAAATGGGCGACACCGGCCCCTGCGGTCCCTGTACGGAAATTCATGTAGACTGTCGTGACGATAGTGAGCGGAGCAAAAAGCCCGGGAAGGAATTGGTAAATAACGACCACCCTCAGGTTATAGAAATATGGAATAATGTATTTATCCAGTTCAACAGGCTGAAAAATGGATCGCTGGAACCATTGCCGGCAAAACATGTGGATACGGGTATGGGACTGGAAAGGCTGGTGAGAGTGTTGCAGGGAAAACAAAGTAATTACGATACGGATTTGTTTTCAGGCACAATCGCTGAAACAGAAAATATTACCGGCAAAAAATATGATGCAACCGACAGCCGCCAGGCAATTGCATTTCGCGTAATCGCCGATCATATCCGGGCCATATCCTTTACGATCGCAGATGGCCAGCTCCCTTCCAATACGGGTGCCGGGTATGTGATAAGAAGGATCTTACGCCGCGCCATACGTTATTATTATTCTTACCTGGATTATAAACAGCCACTGTTGTACCAGCTTGTGCAGCCACTTGCGTTACAATTCAAATATGTTTTTACAGAGTTATACGACCAGGCAGAGTTTGTTGCAAAAGTGATAAGGGAAGAAGAAGAAGCATTTTTGAGAACACTTGAAAAAGGACTGCGGCTGTTTTACAACCTCACTACTCTGCCTTCAACAAGTGGTAATGGTGAAGAAAAAAGAGTGGAATTGCAGGAGCAGTTAGTTGAGAAGGATAAGTATAATGATCTACTGAGTAAAAAAATTATTCCGGGCTTTTTTGCATTTCAGCTCAATGATACTTACGGTTTCCCCATCGATCTTACCAACCTGCTTGCTCACGAGGAAGGATGGGCCGTGGATATGACAGGCTTTCAACAGGAACTGGAGAAACAAAAAGATCGAAGCCGTGCGGCCACTGCAATTGATACGGAAGACTGGGTAACGCTAAAAGAGGGGAAAGTGAAATTTGTCGGATATGATCAACTCGAATCCACGACGCATATACTCCGGTATCGCAAAGTAAAAAGTAAGGGTAAAGAAAGCTACCAGCTCGTACTCGATACCACGCCATTCTATGCAGAAAGTGGCGGACAGGTAGGCGATAAAGGTGTGATCATCACAAATTCAGGATCGGGAAATCCGGGCCGAATTGTAGTTACTGACACCAAAAAAGATAATGACCTGATCATTCACTATGCCGATTCCCTACCTGGAGATCTCACGGGTGAAGTAATTGCGCAGGTTGATAAGGTAAAGCGGAAAAAAACTGAACTGCACCATTCTGCTACACACTTGCTGCATGCTGCATTAAGACAGGTACTCGGTACGCATGTTACGCAAAAAGGTTCGCTGGTAAATGATGAATACCTGCGATTCGACTTCTCTCATTTTGCCAAAGTAAGTGATGAAGAGCTGGCACAAATAGAAGCCCTGGTGAATGAAAAAATCAGGGAAAACATACCCGTTGTAATCAAACAGATGTCGAAGGATGAGGCCCTGAAATCGGGTGCGATGGCATTATTTGGCGAAAAATATGGCGATACCGTACGTGTGGTGATCATCGATCCCTCATATTCTGTTGAGTTGTGTGGTGGTACCCATGTAGGTGCAACCGGTGAACTTGGAATTTTCAAACTTACTACCGAAACGGCAGTAGCTGCCGGTGTACGCCGCGTAGAAGCTTTATGTGGTAAGATGGCAGATGAGTTTCTAAATGCGCAGTTGGGCATACTTCGTACCATTAAAGAGACATTTAAAAATCCAAAGGACCTGGCAAAAGCAATAGAAAACCTGTCGGAAGAAAATGCCGAACTCAAAAAGAAGCTGGATCATGCCGAAAACAGGATGCTGGTAGGTGTCAGGAATGAATTGTTGCAAAAGGACGAAATAATCAATGGAATAAATTTTATTGGTGATATAGTTGAAGTAGGAAATCCGGATGCACTCAAAAAACTATGCTTCGACCTTAAAAATCATCTGCGCGACCACGTATCGGTATTGTGTGCCAATATTGGTGGCAAATCGTTTGTAGCGGTAAGCATCTCCGAAACTGTGACGGTGGCCAGGAACCTGGATGCAGGTAAAATAATAAAAGAACATGTGGCTCCCCTGATCAAAGGTGGAGGTGGTGGTCAAAAAACGCTGGCTACAGCCGGTGGACAGGACGCAAGCCAGTTGAAGAAAGTAATCGACACGGTGAAGGGATTACTGGGATAATTTCAAAACCGCAGACTTTCTTCTTCCTCATCGATTTTGTCCTGTTTGATTTTACGGGTATCTCTATATGCCCTCCATGAGTAAAAGATGGCAACCAGGCAAACGGTAATGCAGGTAATGGCAACGATTTGTAAAAACATATCCTAATTGTATAAGCAAATCCATTCAAATCTTCTTCTTTTGTAGCTATTGTGCAATACCACTTTAGTGGTAGGTAAAAACACTGTCTGTAGAGGAAGTCATTAATTAGCTTTTTTACCACATAGTATTATAGTGAGCACATAGATCAACATAGTTTTGTCTACAAATGCTATGTTGATCTTATGTTTCTATGATGCTATGTGGTAAAAAAAGCGAAGAAGGAAC
This sequence comes from uncultured Chitinophagaceae bacterium, assembly GCA_965652975.1. Classification (GTDB taxonomy): domain Bacteria; phylum Bacteroidota; class Bacteroidia; order Chitinophagales; family Chitinophagaceae; genus CADEDV01. The sequence goes on from CBFGYO010000004.1 coordinate 51,365, forward strand.
ACTAACGAATATTTCGTAATATAGTCCCCCAATCAAGCCTGCAAGAACAAAATCATGACGTTTTCAGCCCGTTTATCACTTAAAATCACCCTTTAAAACGCACCCTGTATTTAACATTTCCGAAACTTTTCGTAATTAAAAAAATGTCTTTATATTCGCTCTACGAAATTCAACGTAGTTTATTATAAAAAACAAAATAGTATGAAACAGGCCAGTAGCAAATTCTCCTTTTTTCTCCTCCTTCTGGGTTTCCTCGTACCAGCCTCTTTGCTGGCACAGGAAGAGAAAGTTGAAAAAGTGAAAGAACAGAAAGAAACAAAAGAGAAAAAAGAAGCAGAACAAATAATCATTACCCGCAAAGGATCCAAGGATGAAAAAGTGATCGTTGAGATCAACGGCGACAAGATCACGGTCAATGGCAAATCCATTGATGAGTTGAAAGAAGATGGTGATGTGACGGTTCGCCGCAACCGTATCCGCGATGTGTGGGCTTATGCCGATGGTTTGCGTGGTGGCGGTACATATTACAATCCTGCCGAATCGTTCCAGGGCTTCCGTGTTGATTCAAACCGCGCAATGCTTGGTGTAACCACTGAAAAATCTGATGATGCCCAGGGCGTGGAAGTACAATCGATCAGTAAAGAAAGCGCCGCATCCAAAGCCGGATTGAAGGAAGGCGATGTGATAACGCGTATAAATGACAAGAAAATTGAAACACCTGACGAACTTTCTGCTGCTATTAAAGCACAAAAACCAGGTGATAAAGTATCAATTACCTATCTCCGCGATAAGAAAGAAAACAAGGCAACGGCTGAGTTAGGGAAATGGAAAGGAACTACATTTTCAAAAACAGTACCTGGTCAAAATTTCAATTTCGATATGAACGACCTGCACCTTGACGAGATCATGCCACATGTACAGGTTGCACCAAAGGTTAGAACACCCGTGTATGGTTATCGTTCTGCCAGCGGTCCGAAACTTGGACTATCAGTACAGGACACAGATGATGGCAAAGGTGTAAAAGTGTTGGAAGTGGATGAAGAAAGCAATGCAGCTAAAGCAGGATTGCAGGAAGATGATGTTATTACAGAGATCAATGGCAAAGCAGTCAACAGCGCCGACGAAGTAGCAAAGATTGTTCGCGATAGCAAGGACAAACCTTCCCTGATGCTGAAATTGCAGAGAAAGGGCAAAACACAAAATGTTGAAGTAAAGATCCCGCGGAAATTAAAAACCGCAGACCTTTAGAGATAAAATTTAAAAGATAAAAGATAAAAGTGGTATCTACTCGGAGTGACCGAATGGATACCACTTTTATCTTTTAACTTTTATCTTCTCCATAAGTGCTCTCCTATTTCGCTTATTTTTGCTTTCCTGATGACTCCCGTCAATCAATATGAAGTAGTGATAGGCCTGGAAGTGCACGCTCAACTACAAACAGAGAGTAAGCTTTTTTGTGGTGATAGCAGCGCATTCGGCGCGTCGCCCAATATGCATGTAAGCCCCATTACCCTCGCCCATCCGGGTACCTTGCCGAAGATGAATGCAAAAGCAATTGAATATGCTGTGCGTATGGGACTGGCGTGCCACTGTGAAATTGAGCAGTCCAATTATTTTGCACGCAAAAATTACTTCTATCCAGATCTTCCAAAAGGCTACCAGGTATCTCAACATACAACGCCCATTTGCAAAAACGGATACGTATCCATCAACATAGCCGGTACGGAAAAACAGGTGCGGCTGAATCGTATCCACATGGAAGAAGATGCTGGTAAGAGTATCCATGATTTGGATGACGACTACACCTGTATTGATTACAATCGTGCGGGCACAGCCCTCATTGAAATTGTAACCGAACCCGATATTCGTAGCAGTGACGAAGCCTTTGCATTCTTAACCGAAGTAAGAAAGCTGGTGAGGTACCTTGGTATATGCGATGGAAATATGGAAGAAGGAAGTTTGCGTTGCGATGCCAACATTTCTGTAAGGAAGCAGGGCGAAAAGCAGTTGGGAACAAAAGTGGAAATAAAAAATCTGAATTCGATTCGCAATGTAAAACGTGCCATTGAATATGAGGCAAAGCGGTTGACGGAAATGCTTGAAAACGGTGAAAAAATAATTCAGCAAACGAGAAGCTTTGATGCCGGAAACGGAACTACCTTCTCAACGCGCGAAAAGGAAGACGCAGACGATTACCGGTATTTTCCCGAACCTGATCTTTCACCATTTTTGATCGACAACACCTATATTGAGAAGATTCGCAATGCACTACCGGTGTTGCAGCAGGAGCGCATTAAAAAATACAGGGAAGAGTATTCGCTTTCTCCTTATGATGCAGGTGTGTTGACAGATGATAAAGCGTTCTCAGATTATTTTGAAGAAATGATCACGTTTACTCCCAATTATAAATCCGCAGCCAACTGGATGCTTGGACCGGTTAAATCGTGGTTGAATGAGAATAATGCAGAAATCGATGCGTTTCCGATACCTGCAAAACAACTGGCACAGTTACAAAAATTGGTAGATGAAGGAAAACTGAGTTTTTCCATCGCATCTTCGCGGATATTTCCGCGTCTATTGGCAAATACTGGTCAATCACCGGAGGAGATCGCGATTGAAAACAACCTGCTGCAGCAATCGAATGTATCAGACATACAGCCAATAATCGATAAAGTGCTGGAGAAATTTTCAGATAAAGTGACAGAGTATAAAAAAGGAAAGAAAGGATTACTGTCTTTGTTTGTCGGCGAAGTAATAAAGCAATCGCGGGGTAAAGCAGATCCTAAAGTAACGCATGAATTATTACTTGAAAAATTAAAATCATAATATGAGGTTCAATCAGGTATTATTAATGGTAGTACTGGCAGGAATGTTCTTATTAACGTCCTGCGATGACAAGCAAACCGGCGATAAGTTCGAGGTAAATGGTACTATCAGCAATAGCAGTGCTAAAATAATCTACCTGGAGGAGCTGCCAGTAGGTACCATGCAAAGCATGGTGATCGACTCAGCCAAACTGGGTGCCGACGGAAAATATAGTTTACAGGCCCGGACAAATGAGCAAAGCATTTTCAATCTGCGACTTGATGCTTTCCAGTATCCGCTTGCGTCCTTGATCAACGATGCCAAAGTGATTACGGTTGATGCTAAATTTACCAATAGCCAAAGTGAGTTTGCCGAAAACTACGAGGTAAAGGGTTCGCCTGTAAGTGCACAGTTAAGGGACTATATGAAATCTCTTAATAATGATTTGCAAAGGATCTATCTTCTCAGCAAGGTAGCCGATAGTTTGCAACAAAGGGTTACACCCGACAGTGTAATGGCACCTTTAATTGCACAACACTCATCTATAGCAGAAAAAATTAAACGTTCAAGTCTCGACGCGATTGCAAAATCTGAAAACCCTGCTTTCACGATGTTCGTTCTCGGTTATTACCAGGCAACGGCCAACAATCCCGCATTTGGCTTACAGGGGTTAACAAATGATGAAGTAGGAGCGATTATTAATAATGTGGCTGCAAAATATCCTGATCATAGGGGAGTGGCATCTGTAAAAAAGGAGTTTGATGTACAACAACAAAAAGCACAACAGCAGCAGCAACAGGCCAGCATACCCATTTGGGTAGGGAAGACTGCACCAGAAATCAGTTTGCCGGATATAAATGGTAAGGAAATACGGTTAAGCTCTTATAAAGGAAAATATGTGCTTGTTGATTTTTGGGCTAGCTGGTGCAAGCCTTGCCGGTATGAAAATCCTAATGTAGTAAACGCATACAATAAATATAAAGGGCAAAATTTTGATATAATAGGCGTGTCGCTGGATGAGAAAAAGGATGCCTGGATGAAAGCAATAAAAGACGACAATCTTGAGTGGACTCATATCAGCGATCTCAAGGGATGGGGTAGTGCGGTAGTTCCGATGTATGAGATTTCTGGTATTCCGTTTAATGTTTTGCTTGATCCGGATGGTAAAGTGATTGCAGAAGGATTAAGGGGTTCTGCATTAGATGCGAAACTGGGAGAGTTGTTGAAGTAATAAGTATCCCGATCAGCTGCAGGGAAAATTATTCAAGTGAATTATAATATATAATTATTCGCTGGAAGTCTTTCGTGGACTTACATTTGATATTGTTATTCGTAATATAGTTGTCAATTCTTTCCCGCTTATCAGCTAATGCTGTTAATATAAAAGTGCGGCTTTTTTCAAGTTTTTCATATTCGCCGTTTGCCAGGCGCAGATATTCGGTTTCTTTACGATCATAATGGCGCGTAATTGTTGCGTCACCATATTTTTTTTCATCACGATAGGTAATACTTATTTTTTTCAGTAGCGAAACTTTTCCTGAATCCAACACCTGGTAGATCTTGGCATCCGGGTGATTTAAAACTCCGGTACTGCTTACAAGTACAATATTTACCTGGCTTCCATCTTCTGTTTTCAATGCTGGAAATCGAATGCTCCTGATGGCTTGCGCTGCAAGCATTTCACTACCATCTTCTGCGAGGTACTGAACCTTAAGATCTACAATATTAAATTTGATGCGGACATCCTTATATACTTTACCGCCAGTGCTGGTAATTTCTGCCCATA
>CBFGYO010000005.1:0-52814 GCA_965652975.1 uncultured Chitinophagaceae bacterium
GGTGCACGCACCAGGGCGCAGAGCTGCAGGCATCCGGAGATTTTCTGCAATGCCCGGCACATGGCAGTGAGTTTAATAATAAAGGACAGGTTACAACCGGCCCCGCCGATAATTCCCTTCGATCATTCCCGGTAACGGTTTCAAATAATGAAATATTCATCGATCTCAGAAAGCAATCATGAAAAAGACTGGCGTACTGATATTATTCATTTTGTTTTTAAATGCGCTCCATGCGCAAATTGATCCCGAATTATTACGAAAATCCGCAAAGGATTCTTCTGGGTTGCAGTTGAACATGGATGCGGTTTACAACCGGCCCTTCAACCAGGTGGGAAAACTGCCGGTAGCATTGGGTGGGTATGTTGAAGCAAACTATCAGTATCTGACCGAAGACGGAATAAGTGAAGGGCATCAATTCCAGATGCGAAGGCTTACGCTCTTTGTGTCGTCATCTATCTCTAAAAGAATAAAATTTTTATCCGAGATTGAATTCGAAGACGGAACTAAAGAGATCAATATAGAATTTGCTTCGGTCGATTTTGAATTTTCCCCGCTGTTGAACCTGAGAGGTGGTGTAGTGATGAATCCAATTGGTGCATTTAACCAAAACCATGATGGACCCAAATGGGAATTCGTAGACCGCCCGATTTCCGCAACGCAGATGTTGCCTGCCACCTGGAGCAATGTAGGCTTTGGAATATTTGGAAAGAAGTATAGCAGGAACTGGGTGTATGCTTATGAAGCCTATCTCACCAATGGTTTTGATGAGAGTATTATCTCCAATGCGGAGAACAAAACTTTTTTACCTGCTGCAAAGGAAAATCCTGATCGTTTCGAAGAAAGTTTTAATGGCAGTCCCTTATTTACAGGAAAGATCGCCGTGAAAAACAGCAAAATTGCAGAAGTGGGTCTGTCCTATATGGGAGGCGTGTATAATAAGTTTGAGGATGACGGATTGGTGCTTGATAAGAAAAGACGTGTAAATGTATTTGCTGTCGATTTCAATACTACAATTTCAAAAACAAAAACCTTTATCAATGGGGAATGGGCCTGGGTAAATGTAGATATCCCCGACACCTATACCGAACAGTTTGGTAGGAAACAGCAAGGCGGTTTTATAGATTTTGTTCAGCCCATACTAAGAAAACCCATGTTTGGTTTTGACAGGGCGGTTTTAAACCTGGCTGTACGATTGGAGTATGTCGACTGGAACAAAGGAACTTTTAAATCTACAGGCGGAAATATTTCAGACGACATTTTTTCTATCGTACCCGCGATCAGTTGGCGCCCTACCGCTCAAACCGTGATACGTTTAAATTATCGGTACAATTGGCAAACGGATCTCTTGGGCAACCCGCCCGCCAAACTTGCTGGTGTGCAGTTTGGATTGGCGACATACTTTTAAGACGAGTCTCCGCCGATTTTAAAGACGAGTCTCCACCGCCTCAATCAAGAATGTTCGCATTTTTGAATATAAGGCGTGACTCGTCTCGAATATTTTGATCTTCACATTCGTAGGGTATTTCCTAATTATCCCCTAACCGGCTCCGGTGCATTTTTGAAATGCTTGTACTTCCCCAAAAGTTTCCCAATGTAATACGTAGTGGGAATGATAACCTTTTTTACAAAAGCCGGTATCTCTGGCAGGTCGTACTCAGATGAATATCGTTTTATCAAATAAGCCCCGTCGAATTGTTCGGGTTGTTCCTTGCCTGACTTCTTTTGTGCGTCGAAAACAGAACTGAGAAAGAATACAATGGTATTGGCAGGTTTTATCCATCCTTTGCAATGCAATACATCCATTCCGGCATTCCAGAATCGATGAGGTACACCACGTTCGAACAGGACTGATTCACCTTCGCCGGCAAATTGTGCGGGTTGACCCTTTACCTGGTACCCGATCTTACCCTTTACCACAGTAAGGCATTCGTCTTGCAGCCAATGTGTATGCATCAGCGGTCCCTGGCCGGGTGACACATAATTTTCAACCAATAGCCGGTCACCATCTGGTTCTTTCTGCAATTCTTTGAATATTAGTGTTTCGCCCAGGCGATTTTCGATTTTGTGAGGATAAGTAATTTCCATCCTGATAGGTTTTGTTTTTATCCAATAAAGATAATCGCAGCCATGCTGAGATTTTCCACAAAACGCTCGCTTGTTAATTAGGAGCGTTGAATTGAGTGAGAGGGAATATGAATTGGAAAACCATAATGGAAGGGTAGCAGGATAAGTTGAAGCTATCTTAATTCGCTTTTTACCATTTAGCCATATAGGTCATCATAGTTTACACATAGTAATTTATTATTGGAGAAGAGCTATGTGTTAACTATGATGACCTATATGGCTATGTGGTAAAAAAGCCAACAGGAACAATTTCGAAAGATTTATCAATAGTAAGTGAAAGTAAAATCATCATCCACAAACACCACCTGCCCTGCAAGTGTGGTTTGCGAGCTGCCTGGATAACAATTGCTGTTATACTTATACTTGAAACCGCTGGTAATATCCAAACCACCACCGGTATGATCCTGGTAGCGTTGGTCGGTATAATTATTCGGACCCCAGTACCAGAAAATATTATAACCGTCGTCGAGATAGAACATAAAAGGTGCGAGACCAGCAAGTGGATTTTTGCGATCGTCGCGTGTGAGGGTAAAGGTTGATTCCTTATTAAATACGGATCCGCCATTCCAGTATTCTTCCGACTTGATGATATTGTCGTTAGCATCCGTAGTTACGTTGTAATAGAACATCACCATGCCGGCAGCATAACGGGTGTACTTTGATAGCTTGCCATTAGTATAGGTAAGCTTAATATCAAAATAGTCGTCGTGCTTGAGGTACATTGAATCTACTTTACCTTCTGCGTTGTAGTGGAATACGGCAGTGTCTTCGATTACATTACCACTGTTACTGGATAAAACAGCTTCTTTGATTTTGCCGTTGGCATATATGTAGGTAGCTGTACGATACTCCGATAATGGCGTATTCATTTTAATTGCGCGAATCGTTCCATCTGTATTCCAGGTTGTTTCAATATAATTGTCGGCATCGAAGGTTGCCTGCCATTTTTTGAGCTTCATCGCCGTATTGTTACAACTGGGATTTGTATTATCATCATCATTGCCACCTTTTTGGCAGGAAGAAAGGCTGACCAGTACAGGAATTAATAAAGCTAACAGCTTATAAGTGTTTTTCATTAGGAGTTGATTTGGACTGAATTAAAGAAAATAGAACGTTTATATATACCGGGTTATTGAATAAATGCTGAAAAACGACCAAAATTCTAAAAGGCCACCGTTTAAGCGGTGGCCTCTTAATTTCTTTAACTAGACGGTTGAGAAATAGATGCTGAACAGGTTGGTTTTTAGGATTTGTAGGATTTTCTGGTTTTTCGTTGATATTGGATAGTGATCAGCGTCTGGTACAAACATAGTCGAGGACAGGCTGGCGCGCAAGAGCAATTGTACCCCTTATTGTATGTATAAATACGTGCCGGCATTACTACGAACACCTGGTAGCGCTTTTTCTCTCCAGCTACCTGTCCTTGTGCCCGTTGCGTTCTTCGTGATCTGCAACAAAAGTCAGAATGGATGCACCCCGACGAGTACGAACGATCCCTAAAGACACGAGAAATACAACATCAAACAAAAAGGCCACCGTTTTGCGGTGGCCTTTTTACTTACTTTTTTGACGGTTTAGAATTAATTGCTGATCGTTTGGTTTTTCAGGATTTGTAGGATTTTGTGGTTTTTCGTTGATATTGGATACTGATCAGCTTCTGATACAAACATACTCGGGTACCCGATTTCTAACAAGAGCAAATCTACCGCGTTTTGAAATGTAGAATTACGTAAAAAAACTACGGATGTTGGACGCAAAGTGCGCAAAGGAATGCAAAGGGCGCAAACTATGTTTGAAGTCCTGCCGATGGATTTCGCGCTGCAATCGTGAGAAAGCGAATTGAGTATCCCAAAACTCTTTGCGCCCTTTGCATTTCTTCGCGAGCTTTGCGTCCAACTCCCTCCCAAACTTTAATAGGAAAGACCATTTAATGCCTGTACCTTCACTAGCGATAGCAATTTGAGCTAGTCAGCATCCAGTAAGCGAACAGCCCGTCTTCCTTTACCTCCTGCTTTTCCTCAAATCACCTTTTTACAATTATTAAAACAATTCAAATGAATATTTATGTCTCGAATTTAAGCATTAGTGTAGAAGCTGAAGACCTGAAAAAGAAATTTGCACCCTATGGCGAAGTGAGCCTTATCAATATTATCAGCGACAAATTCACCAACCGCAACAAAGGTTTCGCTTTTGTAGGCATGCGTGACCAGTCGGCTGCTGAAAAAGCCATTCGCGAACTCGACGGATGCATGATGGATGGCCGCTCGATAAAAGTGAAAGAAGCACAGGCAAGAGACAGTGATTCAAAAAAGAAATATTATTAAGCGCAATAGTTTTGCCATACGCTGCCTGAAGTTGGATGCTGTCTCGAAACTGACCAGGTAGATAATTCAAATTAATGGTACGTTATAAAAAATATCTCATTAAATCACACGACCAGTTTGATCCGGAAAAATTTCCATTCCTGGCCGACGACATCGCTAGTATTATGGCACAAACATCAACGATTTCTCCACTTTTCCGAAATGATATCATCATCTCTTTTCTCAAGGATAATTTTATTAAACCCGAATGGAAACAGGGCAACCCTGAACTGACATCTTTAATTGAATCAGGATCGCTGCCTACGGAAAACCTGCAATCACTATTCGATTCCGGTCGCAACAACACTTTATATAGCCAGGAGTATGAGGGGTTTTTGAAGAAGAACCTGGGGGAAAGATAATAGTGAATAGATAATAGATAATAGTTTTCCCAAGGCTTGATTTTTTCCCATTTCATTTCTATACCAAATTTTCAAATACGGTGTAATCATTTTGCTTTTCCAAGTTGTGTTGAAAAAACTAATTGATGATTTCCAGTTCTGATCTATCTTAGAATAATGATCGAAAGGGCAGAAATAACGGATCATCCTGTGCTTGTTACGATATGGGAAGCATCGGTTAGGGCATCGCATCATTTTCTTCCCGAAGATTACCTGCAAAAAATAAAAACACTACTCCCGGAGATTTTCCCAGGTGTAAATGTATTTGTTCATCGCAATGATGATGGTTTGATTACAGGATTCCTGGGTGTAAGCGATGATAAAATAGAAATGCTCTTCATTGACCCGCAACATATGCGAAAAGGCATTGGAATGCAGCTTACCCGGTTTGCAATCGACGAACTCAAAATGCGTGCAGTGGATGTAAATGAGCAAAATGATGAAGCGTTGCGTTTTTACCAACACATGGGTTTTGTCGTTACAAAGCGAAATGATGTAGACGGCTTAGGCAAACCGTTTCCCATACTCGAAATGCAGTTGAAGCAATAAACTATCGTTGTGGGGTGCGCACTTTGTGTGGATGTGGCGTGAAACTGATGCAGTATCACTAGTTTTGTTGAATGTAAACATCAATGCCGGCCAATGCACAAGAAGGCTTATTATATCATCAATGCCATTACCTGGTATCGTGTTATCGCCGCACCTATACTCATTCTTCTCCTCGTTTTCGATCGCATCGATATTTTCAAATGGCTGCTTCCAATCAGTTTCTTTACCGACGCCATTGATGGTTTTCTTGCCAGGAAGTATAAAGTAACGAGCATATTCGGCGCCCGCCTCGATTCTATTGGCGACGACCTTACAGTACTTGCCGGACTTGTAGGGTTGATAGTGTGGAAGCCTGGTTTTTTTATTGACAACCTCATACCGTTAGCTACCCTGGCGGTATTATTTGTAATACAGGTGGGCCTGGCCATCTACCGCTATCGGAAAACAACCAGTTTTCATACCTATGCTGCCAAAATAGCGGCTATTGCCCAGGGTTGTTACCTGATTCTATTTTTCTTATTGCCCGATCTCCCGCCGTGGGCATTTTATATACCTGTCGTTATTACAGCAATCGACCTTCTTGAAGAAATCATATTGGTAATGGTGTTACCAACCTGGCAGGCCAATGTAAAAGGATTGTTTTGGGTATGGAGAGATAAAAAAATTTGAGTCCGCTTCACGCAAAGCGCGCATAGCGCACGCAAAGATGTAAAATATTCTTTGCGCCTTAGCTTCATTGCGCCTTTGCGTGAAGCTCTTTTGCAGAAACTGCAACATCCCCACACCTCTACGCATAATTCAGTTTTCCCCCGGCACACCTCCAGTATAATTTGGCTGTATGAAAAAACAGCAAATTATTCTTTAACTCCTAAATACAAACACAATGAAAAAGTCCCTCCTGCTTACAATCGTTCCCCTTGTTACACTCTTGTCCTGTGGCAAGGATCCTGTTTCTCCACCTGCACCTTCTAAAGCCCAATTGCTGACTAACGGTACATGGAAAATTACAGCTATTGCATCTGACGACGATGGCAATGGTAGTTATGAAACAGATGATTACGCTAGTTTCCCAACTTGTTTGAAAGACAATTTTTACACGTTCAAATCCGGTGGCGCCCTGGATATGGATGAAGCCGCCGTAAAATGTGATCCGGCTGATCCTCAAATTAACACAACAGCCTGGCAATTGACACAAAATGATAACAGGTTGATGCTTGATGGCGACGAGTATGTAATTGATCAACTCAACGCCACGACGTTGAAATTCAAAGACCCTGCAGCTACCTTCGGTACATTGTTCACAATGACAAAGCGTTGAAATGAAGGTCCCTTCTCCAGGGAGGGACTTTTCATGCAAAGCCGTTCTGAGGTAGTCGGGGCGGCTTTTTGTATTACACAAAGCGCGCAAAGAAAAAATTTTCTATACCTAAAAACTACCACAAAGCAAATCCTTGTCTTATCTTCAATTCATCCGTCACTTCCATCAACCAGTCAGCAATTACATCAAGTAACACGTGAGAACGTTGACTTTTACCCTTTGATGTTACAACTTTGAAACTGCGTACGATCAATTTTCTAATTGATACTTATAAAAAAGTACACAATTGCCTGACCATTAAACTTTAATCATGAAAGTAAACCAATTTGCCAAAGCGGGCCTCCTTACAGTGGCCGTGGTGGTAACCTTTATTTTTTGCTGGGAAACCTATTGGCGTACCAAAGGATTTGTTGCCACTTTTAACGACGACAAAGTACTATGGGCGAACGCCCGCAAAGCTGTGTACCAGCCGATTGATAAAGCCACAGTGTTTATTGGCTCATCCCGTATCAAGTTCGACCTGGATATAGCTGAATGGGAAAAGCTTACCGGCGAAAAAGCGGTTCAACTAGCTTTGGTGGGCACATCTCCAAGGCAGTTATTACAGGATCTTGCCAATGATGAAAAATTCAAAGGCAAACTGGTAGTGGATGTTACAGAACCACTTTTCTTTTCCCAGATCCCTGTGTTTCACAAGTCTGCAAATGAAGCAGTAGACTTTTATAAAAAACAAACGCCTTCGGAAAAATTTAGTTCATCGATCAATTTTGCACTTGAATCCAGGTTTGTTTTCCTGGAAGAAGGAAGGTTTTCTTTAAATACATTGTTAAACGATCTCGAAGTGCCAAGTCGACCCGGTGTATTTGTAGTTCCTCCATTTCCCAAAGGATTTGAGTGGACGAAATTCAACAGGCAAACCTTTATGTCTGCAGGCTTCCTTGCTGATACCCAACTCATCAACAGGCAAACGAATATTTGGAAGAAGCTGATCATGGGCAACCCCGCACCACCGGTCAGTGGCAAACCATTGCAGGCAATTTTAGATGAAGTAGCGGCAGCCGTTAAAAAAATACAAAGCAGGGGAGGCAAGGTCATCTTCGTGCGCACACCTTCGAGTGGCCCAATGGCTGAAGGTGAACAGAAGACGTTTCCGCGCGCTAAATACTGGGATGCATTACTTGCTGCGTCCAACGCCAGGGGTATTCATTATGCTGATAACGAGAAAACGGCTTCGTTCATCTGCCCGGAATGGTCGCATCTTTCACCAAATGATGCAATACTTTATACTCAATACCTGATCGAAGAGATGCGGCAACTTGGATGGTTCTCGTGACAAAAAAACCTTAACCTCAAACATATTTATCATGTTATTCAATTCTTATTCCTTCATCATCTTTTTCATCATCATGTTGGTGATGCATAACCTTCCTTTTTCCTGGAAGGTGAAAAAGATACACCTGCTTATTGCCAGTTATATCTTTTATGCTGCCTGGAATCCTCCATTTATATTGCTGTTGTGGCTGTCGACGGTCGTTGATTTCTTTGTAGGAAAAGCTTTATACCACGAGGAAAATAAAAGCAAACGGAAACTACTACTTGTCGTGAGCCTGATTGGTAATTTAGGGATGCTTTGTTTCTTCAAGTATGGCAGTTTCTTATTGGAGAATTTTGTAGCCTTAGTTAATACATTCGGTATCGATTATCATCCCGCTAAGCCAAACATTATACTTCCTGCCGGCATTTCGTTTTATACTTTCACTACGCTCTGCTATACGATCGACATGTATAAAAGGGAAAGTAAACCGGTAAAAACATTATTGGATTTTTCGTTGTTTGTTACCTTCTTCCCGCACCTGGTGGCTGGTCCGATTGTTCGACCCGGCCAGTTGGTTCCACAATTTGAAACACCCAGGACGGCGACGCGCAATCAACTCGTACAGGGATTATTCTTGTTGTCTCTTGGTCTCTTTATGAAAGTGGTGGTGGCAGATACATTATTAGCGGGCACATCAGATAGCGTCTTTAATTTTCCAAATGCATTGGCCGCTCTCGATGCATGGGCGGGTGTATTGGCGTTTTCCGGACAGATCTTTTTTGACTTCGCTGGTTATTCTACCTGTGCTATCGGTATCGCAATGTGCCTCGGATTTTCACTCCCGGAAAATTTTCGTTTCCCCTATGCAGCGATTGGTTTTTCCGACTTTTGGAGACGGTGGCATATTACATTATCAACGTGGCTCCGCGACTACTTATACATTCCACTTGGCGGCAACAGGGGTAGCAAAGCAAGAGTATACATGAACCTGATGATAACAATGCTACTGGGCGGTTTATGGCATGGTGCCTCCTGGACTTTTGTAATCTGGGGTGGCTTGCATGGACTTTATTTATGTGTGGAAAAATGGATCGTCGGAATGAGAAAGCCAGCCTTGAAGATAGTGGAGTTGCAGCCTGCTATTGAAACGCCGGAAAAGGAAACGGTTACAGCATCAGCATCATTTGCTCCCACTTTTCTCAAAAGCAGGCAGGTACGTTTGTTCATGGCCGCACTATTGACTTTTTTCCTGGTCAACATCACATGGGTGTTTTTCCGTTGTCCCGATTTTGATTCAGCGTGGCGTATGCTGGCATCGATGTTTGGATTTGAGAAAAACGGTGCTCCATTATTGGCTACGATAGACATTATTAAAGTACTTGTAGTTACAGTATTATTGTTAGCTACCCATTGGTTTATGCGCAATACCAGCGTATTGGCGGTAGCGCAAAAAACAAAATGGTGGCTGGTTGGAATTATTTGGTCATCAATGCTCATATTATTGGTACTTAGTCAGAAGAGCAGCGACTCGTTTATTTATTTCCAGTTTTAGGTTTCACGCTAAGACGTAATGAACCTCAAAGGCGTAAAGAATATTTTTCTTTGCGCCTTTTGTATTTTCATTTGCGCTCTTTGCGAGACACCACATTTAAGATTTTGAAATACACATTTCCCTTCTCCTTTTACACATATAGCAATTATAAACTTGCTTTCGCCTCTTCCAGCGGTGCATATTTGCACCCTAACAATTAAACTTTATACAAATGAAAAGACAAGTAATGATCATTGCAGTCGCGTTTACGCCACTTGCATTTTTTTCCTGCACAAAGGAAAAGTCGGAAATGAAACCAGCTACTGCTGCAAACGAAACATCAGGTACAGCCAGCCGCACGGCAATTACCTACAACCCTAACAAAGGTGGAATAACAGGATACTTTGAATTCAACGGAGACCTGAAAGACAAGTCAGGTTTATTAGGCGATGCAAAAGAAACCGGTGGTGTTACAGCTATATATACTACGGGAAGGAAGGGAGTTCGCAACACAGCTTTAAGTTTAAATGGTCGCTATGGTCTTGATATTGCCAGTGTGCCCTTACGTATGAATATGTCCGTAGCTGCGTGGGTAAAATACGGCGTAACCTATAAAGGACTTGTTGCGCATAACTTTGTGTCATCTTCAGTAGGTCCTAATCTATTGCAGCAAGGTGATGAATTCTGGTCTACCATCATCACCCCGTTGACCGATGGAGTAAGTTCTGGTCCCATGAGCAACGACTGGCACCACCTCGTAGGTACCTACGATGGCAACGAGTTGAAATTCTATGTTGATGGAACCTATATGGGTAGTGTGATAAATCCATCATACCCATTATCAGGAGAAATTGATTATCGAATTGGCTACTTCCTTAACTCAACAAGTTACTGGATCGGTGCAATTGATGAAGTGACGTTCTACAACAAAACGCTTACTGATGCAGAAGTTGTATCACTTGCAACCCTTTAAAAGATAAAAGATAATAGTTAAAAGATAAAAGTTGAAAGTGGCATCCGGTCCGGGTCTCCGACTAGATGCCACTTTTATCTTTTATCTTTTAACTTTTATCTCTACTTAAAATTTCTCCCTCCCGGAAAAACCTTATCCTCTCTCACCTGCGATCGCTTATTCTGTCCTGGTGGTATAGTTTTTTCGTCAGCCCGTGACAAGGTAAGCAAGGGCAATTCTTCATTACTCGATGCAGTAAGATGTCGCAACAATCTTGATAAGTCAAAGCAACGCTGAACAATTACGTGTATCACTTCCCCCTCCACCTGCAATTTGCCTTCCACCATTATCAACCGTGACTGCAATATCTCCTTTCTGAATTTTTCAAAGAGATTTTCAAAAATTACCAGGTTGGCATAACCTGTTTCATCTTCTATTGTCATAAAGCAAATACCACCTGCTGTACCCGGGCGCTGTCTTACCAACACAAGTCCGGCAACTTTTACAAGCTGTCCGTCCTTTGCGTTGGCAAGATCTTTCGATGAAAGAATATGTAACTGCTGTAGCTTTTCCCGTACAAAACTCACAGGGTGTGCTTTCAACGAAAGCGCGGTGGCAGCATAATCGTGTACTACGTGTTCCGATAATTTCATCGCAGGGAGTTTTATATTTTCTTCCACGCTGTCTTTATCCAGTTCGCCTTTGAAAATTCCTTTCAATCTATCCTTTATCGATACGGCCCACAATGCTTCGCGGCGATCGAGGTCAAGTGACCTAAACACATCAGCATCTGCCAGTTTTTCAATCACTGCATCTGATAAGCCGGTGTCGCGAATTTCATCCATGCTGGTAAATGCTTTTTGCCTGGTTTTAATCAGTGCCTGGATATCGTCTTCGCGTAATCCTTTTACCTGGCGGAAACCGAGTCGTAAGGCGCAATATTTTCCTTCACTTTTTTCAAGCGTGTTATCCCAATCAGAAAAGTTGATATCAACCGGTCTTACTTCCACACCATGTTTCCGGGCATCGATTACGATTTGTGCCGGCTGATAAAATCCCATTGGCATACTATTAAGTAAACCACATGCAAATACATCCGGGTAAAAACATTTAATCCAGGAGGAAACATAAACAAGTAATGCAAAACTGGCAGCATGGCTTTCGGGAAATCCATAACTTCCAAAACCTTCCAGTTGGCGGAATACACGTGAGGCATATTCTGGTGTATAACCCCGTTGTATCATCCCACTGATCAATTTTTCTTCAAATTTTGTAACCAGTCCTTTAGCTTTAAATGTTGCCATACTCCTGCGCAGTTCATCGGCTTCGGAAGCAGAAAATCCACCCGCTACTATCGCAATCTTCATCGCTTGTTCCTGGAAAAGCGGCACACCGAGTGTGCGACCCAGGATTTCTTCCAGTTCTTTTGAGGGATACTCCACGGGTTCTTCACCATTCCGTCTACGCAGGTAAGGATGTACCATATCGCCCTGGATGGGTCCCGGTCGCACAATTGCTACTTCAATCACCAGGTCATAAAAGCATCGCGGTTTTAGCCGGGGTAACATAGATTGTTGCGCGCGGCTTTCAATTTGAAATACGCCGATGGTATCGGCATGGCAGATCATTTCATATACGGCCGGGTCGTCCTGTGGGATATTTGCCAATGTAAGATCCAGATCATAATGCTGCTTTGCAAGTACAAATGCTTTACGTATGCAGGTAAGCATTCCCAATGCAAGTACATCAATTTTTAAAAATCCAAGTATATCGATATCATCTTTATTCCATTCAATGCAGGTTCTGTTTTCCATACGTGCATTCAGGATAGGGCAGAGATCAGTAAGTTTTCCCCTGGTAATCACAAATCCACCTGTATGTTGCCCGAGCTGCCGGGGAAATCCCATGAACTGTTGAGTAAGTTGTAATACTTTATGTAAATGCTTATCACCAGGATTTAAACCTTGTTCCACGATGCGTTTACCTTCAAACCATTCATCCGTATATTCCCAGATAGAACCCGAGAGACGATTGATTGTATCCACCGACAATCCCATTGCTTTCCCTACATCGCGGATCGCACCTTTTTGATGCTGTTGTGTAACGGTTGCAACTATCGCCGCACGATCGCGCCCATATTTTTCATAGATATATTGAATTACTTCTTCTCTCCGTTCATGTTCAAAGTCCACATCAATATCCGGGGGTTCATTACGTGCTGCAGAAATAAAACGTTCGAAGAGCAAATCGAATTTAGTAGGATTTACTGCCGTAATGCCCAGGCAATAACAAACAGTAGAATTGGCTGCCGAACCACGCCCCTGGCAAAGGATTCCCTTCTCCCGCGCAAATCGTACTATATCATATACGGTAAGGAAATAAGCAGCATAGTTCATTTGTTCGATGAACGCCAGCTCGTGCCTGATGGCAGCCACCGTTTTTTCAGGAATACGTTCTCCAAAAAATTGCCGTGCACCTTCCCAGGCCAGCCATGTCAATTCCTCCTGTGGCGTGCGTCCTTCCCTGGTTATTTCTTTGGGGTATTCATACTTCAACGTGTCGAGAGAAAACTGGCAGGCATTTGCAATTTCCTGTGTACGCTTCAATGCATCTGGATATTGCCTGAATAGGCGTTGCATTTCTGCTATCGGTTTGAGAAAACGTTCGGCATTGGGATGTAAAAGAAAGCCTGCATTATATATGGTACATTTTTCACGGATGCAGGTTACAATGTCCTGCAATTGTCTTCGTTCGTGATTATGATAATGCACATCATTTGTAGCAACCATCGGGATTTGCAATAGTTCCGATATAGCGGCAATTCGAAATAGGTATTTGGTATCATCCCCAAGATAGCGTCGTGATGCTGCCAGGTAAAGATCACTTCCAAACTGTTCGCGGTATTCATCCAGGTTACATTTAAAATTTTCATCGAAATTAAATTGATCATTCAATGATGTTGGAGGCAGTACAATAAACCTGATACCTTTTGCATGCTGGTAAACATCTTTTTTATATAAATGGCATTCACCTTTTTCTGCTCGAAGATTACCCACTGTAAGTAGAGCGCTGAGCCGGCAGTATGCTTCGATATCTGTTGGATAGGCCAGTAGGCTCGGGCCATCGATCAAGTCAAGCCGACAACCTGGTATCAGGCGTATCCCATTCTTTTTGGCGGCTGCGTGAGCCCGCACAATACCGGCAAGAGTGTTGCGGTCGGTTATCGCAATTTCCCTGTATCCTTCATTAGCAGCCTGTTCAACCATTTCCTCTGGATGTGAAGCGCCACGCAAAAAACTAAAGTTGGTTGTTACCTGCAATTCTGTATAGCTCATATATCCATTTAATTTTTTATGAAAAAAAACCATGTATGAACCATTGATACTTTTTATCAGGAGTATAGTGGCCTGAACGGAACAACCAGTAACGTAGTCCCTCTTCATCTTCCACGCAATAGTAATCCCGGTGTTCACCTTCCTGTATCCACCACTCCTGTTCTATACGCTCGGGGCCATCTGCCTTAATTATTTTATGAAGGGTTCCTTTATAAATGAATAACATCGGTGGATAATCAGGAATAGGCGCTGTAACCTCGATGCGTTCGGGATAAGGTAATAGTTGAAGTGGTCTCGGCCTGTCTGTCTTCCACGTCGTAGTAGCCGTTTCTACAATTGAAGTTGCAGCCTTAAATGAACGTTCCGGCCAGTAATGTTCATCCGGTATATAACGATGAATGACCTGGGCACCCATTTTTCCTTCGATTCGATCAAGGAGTTCCGCAAGGCCAGTATCATACAATGCGCAGGCGCTATTCCATATTTTTTCCTGCGTCACTGTATGTCCTTCTATAACTGGCGCTTCTATGACAAACAGTTCTATTCCCAGGTCCGGCTCTATGCTTGCGATTTTATTTTCAAAAAGCCTGTACAGGTGTTGCACATTAAATGTAGGGCGGTTGGTGCCAATGCTTATCTCTTCAATTTTTCCATCAACACGATAACATTTAAAAACAGCCCTGCGCAAACCTTTTTCTTCCTGCCTGAGGCGTTGGCAAAGTGCATCGAGTAGTCGCTGCAACGCAATTTCAATACCTGTGGCTGTTGAAATAGGTTCAAGGCATGGTAATCTTTCCTGGAATAGTTCAACAGGTATCACCGGGTGAATAATTTCCATAGATGTTCCAAGCGCCTGGTTTATTTTTTGAATACACGATGGACCAAAACGACGGCGAAGTACAGCACGCGGCATAGCGATAAAATCGCTCACCTGCCTTAATCCAAGTTTATATAAACGTTCAACTATTTCCTGATCCAGCCGGAGTGATTCGGGAGGTAACGGTAACAATGCCGTAGCTACCTTACCTCCAGGGATAATCAATTCATTTTTACCATATCGCGCAATTGCCCAGGCTGCGCCGATTGTTTCAGCCATGGCTGCACGCACAGCATAACCCCTTTTGCTTAACCGCTTGCTTATTGAATCAATATATTTTTCTTCACCGCCCCAAAGATGGGCACAGCCCGTAGCATCCAGCAATAAACCATCCGGAAGGTCAGCAGCAGCAAATGGTGTAAAGCGGATACAATATTCTGCCAGCCGCAGTAATAATTTTTCAGCAAGCTGCGGTTTATCATCAAATGCCTGTAGAGTTGGCACCAGAGCCCTTGCATCAGCAAGTGCCATCCCGTTATAAACTCCCTGCAACTGCGCTTGCGGGCTTGCAGCAGTTACAAGAATACGTCCATGACTTGGAGTTGTTAAAACAAAAGCTGTATTTGCAAGTGCCGGCTGTCGGATAGTGCACCAGTCCGTAGCGAGGTTACGGAACCAAATGGAAACAAAACGCTTTGCCATATCATCCCGTTTTCTTTTGAATGGGAATAGATAGGGGCTTGATAACAGAAAAATGGTTGAACTTTCCGTTTCTCCATTCTAATTGCCATGATCCTGGTTTGCCATTACGGATCTTCAATAAACTTACATTCCACCGGGGAAAACCTACTCCAGGCATGCCCCCTTGCAAATAGCTTGGCAATGAAGTGATTTTCCAACGCGAAAGGCAGGCATTAGTATTTATATGACGTATGTTTTTGCGAATGATAAAACCGGTGACCTTACTCGACTCAACAGCCAATTGTAAACGACGGGATGAAGTAAAACTCAATTCCTGCATTTCACCTACCACTGCTGCAAGCCCCTCACATTTCAGTGCTTCTTCCATTACCCAAAGAATGTCTTTTTCTTTTTGCAGGTCTATAAAAATGATATGATCGGGAGCAATGCCAAAGGACGCAAGCGCAGGGGGAAATACTTTTCTTGATGAGCTTATCCAAATTACCGCACCCGCATTGCGCATCAACGGAGCAAGTATAGCTGCGATGAAACCTGAAGAAGCAGCGACATCATTTATGGTATCATTTATAAATTCATGGATTGCTCCGATAGGAAATTGATGATTGGGAAATGCATTATTTAAAGGTCCAAGGCCTATATCGATCCGTGTTGTTTGCAAGGAAGTTTTGAATCCCTGTAAGGGAAGAATTTCTTTTTGTAATTGTTCGATTGTATAGGGCAATCCTGACGCCATTAGTACATGGTAAATTGTTTAGCAAAAATACTAAATAAATTAGTATATTCGTGTTGTTTGTTTAGCCGCGAGCCGCGAGCCTCAAGCCTCGAGCTTCAACATGAAGTAGCTATTCGTGTGCTTAGTTCAACATTTTAAAGTCTTTGAATAAAATTCTGGGGCTGTAACATTTTTATATATAAGAAGTAATTTTGAACTAAAGCCCAAAGCTCGAGGCTCGAGGCTCGAAGCTGCGAATTGCGAAAAAAAATTTTAATATGGAAAATAGGATCTTAGGGTTACATCATATCACTGCTATCGCCGGCCAAGCCCAGCGTAATTATGATTTTTATACAAAAGTGTTGGGATTGAGACTTGTGAAGAAGACAGTGAATTTCGACGATCCCGGTACCTATCATTTTTATTATGGAAATGAAAACGGTGCACCCGGGACCATACTCACTTTTTTCCCCTGGACATATGTAAAGAGGGGAACGACGGGCAATGGTATGGCTACAGAAATTGGATACTCCGTACCTGCCGGCAGTCTTGATTTCTGGAAAGATCGTTTTAAAGAAAAAAATATTAAACACAATCAGCCTGCTGAAAGTTTTGGCGAACAATTTCTTTCTTTCGAAGATCCCGACGGGTTGAAGTTGAATCTTATTGTGCCATCGAAGGAAGACGCTCGCAAACCATGGCAAAATGAAGGTGTGGATGGTGGGGTAGCCACAAGGGGATTTCACAGCATTGTATTATCATTAAAGGATATGAAGCCGACGGCTGAAGTGCTGACCAGTATTTTTGGATACCACCTGCTTAAACAGGAAGGAAATAAATACCGGTTTGTGACTGATGCTATTGACACGGCTGCTATCGTCGACATTATTGAGGATCCAACAGGTAAGCCAGGCATTGTAGCAGGTGGTACCAATCACCACGTTGCATTCCGGGTAAAAAATGAAGAGATATTAATGGCTTTCCGTGAAAAAATCGAAAGTAGCGGTCATAATATCACTCCCAAGATCGACCGAAATTATTTCTTTTCTCTTTATTTCCGCGAACCAGGTGGTGTGTTGTTTGAGTTGGCAACTGATAACCCGGGATTTGATGTAGATGAGCCGGTAACAGAATTAGGATCGCATCTTAAATTGCCAATACAATATGAGCCGCAAAGGGCAAGAATCGAACAAACCTTACCCGCCTTAATTCAGTAAGCTCATGCATACAAAAAAAATAGTTGCAGCAGGCATACCTATTGACCAGGCCAGCCGCGTCCTGATCATGTTGCACGGTCGCGGAGCAAACGCTGAAGACATACTAGGAATAAGCAATTACCTGGATGTAAAGGATTTTTCATTGCTGGCGCCACAGGCAACAAACAATACATGGTATCCATATTCCTTTCTTGCTCCAACATCACAAAATGAACCCTGGTTGTCATCGGCCATTAACCTGTTGAAGGAGATTACCGGCGAACTTGAAGGCAGAAAAATTTCAACGGAGAATATTTATTTTCTTGGTTTTTCGCAGGGTGCATGCCTGGCTTTGGAATATGTAGCGCGTAATGCAAACAAATATGGTGGCATTGTAGCTTTTACTGGTGGACTTATCGGTGATAAAATAAATGAGAGTAATTATAGTGGTGACTTTAAAAATACAGGGGTATTTATCGGCAGCAGTGATCCCGATCCACATGTACCTGTTCACAGGGTGAATGATACTGCAACTCAACTGGAAAAGATGGGCGCACAGGTAACGAAAAAAATATACCCGAATATGGGGCATACAATCAACCAGGATGAGATTGATGAAGCAAACAGGCTGATTTTCCGTTCAAAAAAATAGGTATGGAAAAATTTTTCCCGGTTACACGGGTGTATAGCGATGAAAAAGGTGACAGTCGTTTTGAAGACCTGCGCATTCCCCTGAACGATGCTGGTGATATCGGCAGCCTGTCTGATACGCTCGCCGCAAAAGGAATTATCTTTCGCGAAGTGTTGCCTTCTTACGACTACGATTTTCACAATGCACCGCAGCGGCAATACATCATCCTGCTTGACGGTAGGATACAAATAGAGACTTCGCTCGGTGAAATTCGGGAGTTTGGTGCCGGGGAAGTGTTATTAGTAGAAGATATTACAGGTAAAGGCCATAAGACGAAGAACCTGGTGCCATCAAAGCGGAAGTCGATATTTATTACAATATGAAAGCTGCGACTCTATTAGCTTTGGGCTGCGAGCTTCGAGCTTCGAGCTGGGAACGTGGGTTTATAATCCTTATTCCATCGTACAACCATTTAAAGATTTTTATCGTTTTAAGCTTGAAGCCTGTAGCTCGTTAATAACTATAGGAAAACTTTGACAATTAGTAATCTGCTTCTGGTTTTATTTCCCCTAAATTTAAAATATGAAATACCCAATAGGAAAAAGACTGGTATTATTAGAGAGCATGGATTTCAAAGGCGGCGGAGTGGGTAAGCCGGTGGCCGAGGCGGAAATTCTTTCTTTTAATCCCATATCGGAACGCTATAAGATCCGGTATACTGTATACGTTTCGGGCGAGACCGGCGAAACGGAGGTGCCCGAAGGTCGATTGTACTCCCCTGTCGACGAACTGCATTCTATATAAAGTAAGAGCGGGAAACAGAGCGGGAGCGAGGGTTACATCCTCGCTCCCGCTCTGTTTCCCCGCTCTGTTTCCCGCTCTTCTTCTCTACCCTACTCATTTAGTGGTATATAGACGCAAACCACGATTTTTAAAATTAAATTTACTGTACCTCCATGGGCTGGTAGCCTGGAAAGAGGCGGCTATTAGTGCCGTTTGTTCCCGATGCTGCATTGCTTCAAAATCCATGAGTAGTTGAAAACTGAATCCGGACGCAGTTAGTTACCTGGGATAAATATTCAAGATCGGCACTATCGGTAAAATGTAAGCAGTCAGTTTTAATGAAGCCTCTTCCGCACCTGTCGTGACACGCATGAGGATTATTTGATAATACAAACATGCAGTTATGAAAGTAATCTACCTGGCGTTTGCCAATAGCGAAAAGGAAATGCTTGCATCACTTAGCGAAGAAGAAGCGGCGGTGTATAATATGCTTACAGCACGATCTCTCTCTGGTGGATTTATCGTAGACAGGCAACCCTATGCCACACCGGAAAATATCAACGAAGCGCTCCAGAAATACCGCGACAATCTTGCCATTTTCCATTATAGTGGGCATGCAGGTAACGATAAGTTGTTGGTGAATGACGAAATCATGTATGCAAAGGGAATTGCTGACCAGTTGAAGTACAGTGTAAATAAAAAAGTACTGAAGATGGTGGTGCTGAATGGCTGCTCAACAGCCGGACAGGTGGAGGCGCTTGAAAAAATTGGTGTTCCCATAATTGTATCCACAAGCGCCAAAGTAAAAGACAAGAGCGCAAAGGAATTTTCCATTTACTTCTGGAGAAACCTGCTGGCGGGCATGACGGTAAAGAATGCTTTCGAACAATCTCTTGAACCCGCCAATGTATTCACTGCTATCGATACTACAGGTGCCCTGGTACGGGCGATCGGCCTCGATGAAGGCAATGGAGCTGATGATGCTGCGTCGCTATGGAAGCTACATGGATCCGATTTTGAATTATCACAAAACCCGATACCTCTGCGCCCGGTCTGGGATGGTAAATTACCTGTGCCCAATGTACAATTGATCGAAACTTTATTTCAATCCTTTCAAACGGCGGGATCGCCCGATATCTGCTATTTATGGGAAAGACAGCAGCGTAATGAAATAGTTGGCAACGAAGTAATCGTGTCGGCGTTGATCAACAACATGCCGATAACCATTGGCCTTCACCTGCAAAAATTACTCAGTGTAACTATCACTGAAAATGACCCTGCCGTTCTTCGGAAATTTTGGAAAGAGCGAATATTCCAGATAGGACAGTTGTACCAGACTACCACCGAGTTTTTCGGCATTGTATTAATGGCCCAGATATGGGAGTTGCATGTGAAGTTTGGAGATTTTTTGCGCATTGATGACAAGTTGAAAAGCCTGTTGTCCGAATACCTCGGCCTGTCCTGGGAAAAGAGGAAGGTCTACAACTACATGAAACTCGTTCAAAGCGCCGTGTATTTTTTAAGGGAGCGCAGCCAGTTTCCAGAAAACATCCGGCAATTTGTAGAAAAGCAGGAAATACTATCCGATCTATATAACCTCGATGAGGAGTTTATGGAAAGTTGTGATTACCTCACCAGCCTGCGGGTAATGACGGTAAATGATATGCTGGATGAAAACCAGGTGGAATCCGTGTCGGCCGAAGCAGAGGCCAATATGTGCAGGTTTATGAAACCACTTGGATTCATTCACAAGTACAATCTCTGTAGCATCCAGAAAATAGACATCATGAAGTTTAAGCATATCCAGCGCGAAAAGGCTGAGTATCTCCATAAGATCGTTAAATGTATGCAGGTGACCACGGATGAGCAATATAATTACTATTACATGCCTTCATACGTCGACAACTGGAGTGTGATGCTGATAAAGTTCAAAGTAGACCAGATAATCAACCGCGAGAAAAGGATATATCGTGTAACGCCGGAGGACTATCTAAATCTTTCTCCTTTCGTTATCGACAAAAATGCATTTGTGGATAAAGCAAACCTTTCCTACATCATGTTTTTTAAAGAAATGGATGCAAAGACCAATGCAATCAGCTACCAGTGGGTAAAGCGGCCCATGACAGCAGAAGATTCCTTCCCTGTTGAAGACGAGCAAATGAATCAGATTATCAGGTTGCAACTGGACGCGTTTGCCAAACTAACGCAGTAACGAAGCGCAATGATAGCCGAGGCTAAACATAAATGCCCGTTTAAATTTCTGGATCCTTATGGTATCGAGGATTATAATTTCTTTTTTGGAAGGGAAAAGGAAGTAAGGGAATTATATGAACATGTAAACAAAAACCGGATTGTGCTGGTATATGGCCAATCAGGTACGGGTAAAACGAGTATAATCAAGTGTGGACTCGCCAATACATTTGAACCATCCGACTGGCTGCCTTTTTTTGTACGCAGGAATAGTAATATTAATGACTCTCTGCGAGAGGTGGTTGGCAATAAATACCGGCCCACGGCAGAAGAGCTTGCCGCAATAAAAAGTGATCTCTTTTCTTTCGAAGGTCAAAAGCAGATAGGATTGATAAACACACCTGAAAAGATCCGGGGCGACTACCAGGATTATGTTGCCAACCTGCTGTATAATATCAAAAAGCATTCGCAGCATTCTTTAAGGCCGGTATATATCATTTTCGACCAGTTTGAAGAACTACTGATCCTCGGAAGTCATGAAGAGCGTGACCTATTCATATTTACCCTGAAATACCTGGCACGGCCAAATATTGTTACAAGTTGCCACGTAATCATCGTCATGCGCGAGGAGTATTTCGGCTGGCTCGATTTTGTGGAAAAGGAAATTCCCGAAGTGGCCGACAGGCGCCTACGCGTAGAAGCAATGCGGGTAAATGAGTTGAGGGAAGTAATCGAAAAGTCATGTAAGAAGTTCAATATTGAGTTCAGCAACCCAAGCGAGAATATTACACAAATCGTAAAGGCACTCTCCAGGAGAGGTGAAATATCACTACCATATCTGCAAGTGTACCTTGATCAGCTATGGCGCGAGGATTATCATCGTACCTATTCCGATAAGCCCGCACCGGATACCAAATATGCTCCACTCGTTTTTACCACCGAAGAAATCAGGAAGTTTGGGGAGATAAAAGACGTATTGCAAAGATTCCTGATAGAACGGAAAGCGATTATTCAAAAAGATGTAAAAAAGAATTTCCCCCATGTAGATGACGATTTTGTGAATAGTGTGCTTGATTGTTTTGTAAACGACCAGGGTACAAAGCAACCTTTCCAGTATGAAGTAGTAGACGGCATATACCGTATCAAAGGTGGTGACTACCGTTTATTCAAAGGGTTTGATCAAAAAGCGCTTTCTTTTACACTCGATGCACTGGAAGAAAACCAGATCCTTCGCAATAATGCCAATTATTTTGAACTGGGTCATGATATTTTGGCCAAGTTGATCGATGGCCAGCGCGACTCCAGGCAAAAGCGGATCAATGGCATCCGGATCATGATTAATATCTATAAAAAGCAGAATGAACTGATACCGTATAGCCTGATCAAAAGCTGGGAAAAAGATATGGATAAGTTGATCCTGATGCGGGATGAACAAAATTTTTACGAGAGATCAAAGCAGGAAGGATATCGTAAAGAAACACATGACTACCTGAACAAAGCGGTAAAACGGGCTATGGAAAAGAGAAAATACAAGCTCATTTCCGTATTGCTTGGATTTACTTTAGCCATATTGGGTATGGTAGGTTTCTTTTTCTGGAAAAATTTAAAGCGTGAAAATGGATATTATGCGGTCGATGCCATCACCAATCTTGATACTATTAATAACAAACAGGATGCGCTTGTTTTGGGCAGGTACTTTTATGATTACAAATTCAAGCTGCTCGATTCGGTAAAATCTAATATTATTCAAAACAGGTTTTTGCAAATAGCCCGAAGTGAATCTCTCACAAAGTCATTCTCCATTGCAAACCTGACACTCAAATCTTCCGCGGGTTTGTTGCAGGGCTTTGATGTAGACCTTTCTTACAATGGCAAATATCTAAGCATTCGCAACGATGCCCAGGGACGCGTGAATGAGCCTGGTGATTTTATGCTTTTGAATACAGCTACTAATACCGTGGTCAATACATTTACAAACGTGCTGTATTCCTACTTCCTGGGTTCAACGGATACATTATTGCTGGCAGTGTTGGATACTACCAGGCTTACTGAAGACAACCTGCCTAACGGATTTATCCTGTATGATTGTAGACATAACGAACCCGTCACTGGCATTTGGATGAACGATAGCAAGGATGACAGGAACTTCCTGTACGATAAAAATTATCTTTCTGCCAATGTGTTTTCATTTTGGGATTCGTTCAAGGTACGATTTGATAAATCGGGAAAGCTTATCATTCCTTATTTCACATATCGCAACAAAGCCCAGGGCGTTGGTAGTAAAAACAAGATTCCGAAGCTCGACATCAGGAGCATTCATAATAAAGTTTTGTATTCGACGATTTCTGAATACACAGTTAGCTTATCCAAACAGGGCGACAAGGCGATATATGCCTACCCGGGTAAGCAGGGCCAGCTTGTGTTTGCAGAATATTCTGACTACAGGGGTTACAACAATGTTCTTTTCTCCGGTGCCGAGTTTGCAGATTATACCGAAAACGACTACGTGGTGTACAGGGACAACTATATGCTTAGGATCGCTGACCAGCGGGGCAATGTGATAAGGACAGCCCGTGTAGATAAATTATTCACATATGCATACGCCGGCAATGATAATAATTATGCAGTGCTTGCATGCCAGGACAGTTCGGGTGTGGTAAGTTTTAGCCGCAATACCGTAAAAACATTCAATGGGAGGCTGGTAGGATACAATTTTGATGCACGCCGGCTGGTAACGATGATACCGGAGGATGAAGGTAAAAGTGGAAACAAACTGGTGCTTTGGGACTTCAAAGGCGATTCATTAAAATCTTTTAGCGCTGTCCCGGGTATTGAATCGGTTACATTTAATGTGATGGGCAATAGCATACTGGCAAAATGTATTAAAGGAGAAAATGTAAATTACCAGTTTCTCTATGTGCTGGATGGTAATTTGGATGTGACGGCCACTTTGTTTCTTACGCCCAACGACACTTATGGTTTCAGCGGCAACGGTCGATATTATTATTATGTGCGTGATAATTCAGCCTGTGTTTTTAAAAACACTTACTCTATTAATGCTACCAATATCAATACCATCTACGATTGGTTGAATATCCAGCGCAATATTTCAGGTGATAATTATCGCAAGAATGTCGATTCCTTACTAGGGAAATACCGAATATCCAGGTTCAGGACCGAACGTTTCAAGTTTTAGCCACAAGCCTCGAGCCGCAAGCCCCGATCCCCGAGCCTCGAATTTCAAAAGTCCGTTTTCGACTTGTATTAATTGGTTTAGCTCGCAGCTCGAGGCTCGCAGCTCGAAGCCTCTCTCGCAGCTTCCCACCCAATCATCATCGTTTTTCTCATTCTCCCCCAGCGATAATCACCAATAGTGCCTGTAGACTGGATAATGCGGTGACAAGGTATGAGAAATGCCACCGGGTTATCGCCGATTGCTGTGCCCACGGCACGAAAGGCTTTTGGTGATTGAATTTGTTTGGCTATCGACCCGTAAGTGGTTAGCCGCCCCGCTGGGATCTTTAATAAGGTTTCCCAAACTTTTAATTGAAATGGTGTGCCCTTGATATGAAGTTTTATATGTTCGGGTTTGCTCCAGTCCTGGGTAAAAATAAATAATGCATGTTGTTGCGCCAGGTCCACCACCTGCTTATAATTTGCATTGGGAAAGCTATTGATCAGCACCTGTAATGCCGCATGTTCATCATCAGCAAAGCCGATATGACATATTCCTTTTGGAGTCGAGGCAACCAGTATTTTACCAAAAGGAGTTTCGGCATAGCTATAATTGATGGAAAGGTTTTCGCCACCATTTTTATATTCTCCGGGCGTCATGCCTTCAATACCTATAAACAGATCATGTAATCGACTAGTACCGGATAGGCCGGTGTCGATAGCTGTATCAAAGAGGGTAGCGCCGGTTTCGGTTAGCATTTTTTTTGCATGGGCAACAGTAATATACTGCAGGAATTTTTTTGGGCTCACGCCCGCCCATTCGGTAAACAATCGTTGAAAATGGAAGGGGCTTAACGCCACTTTTGCTGCTACTTCCTCCAGGTCGGGTTGCGTTTTGAAGTTAGTATAGATATAATCTATCGCCTCAGCTATTCGATTATAGTTTGTTTCCTGTTGCGTGTTCATATCCATGATTTACTGGTACGAAATTACGCTTGTGTAGCATGGCGATCAACCCGTTTCTTGCGGTGATTGATACAGCCGCGAGCTGCGGGCAAAGGGCGGTTATCCAAGGCTTATACCATGATGCTGAAGCTCGAGCCCGTTGTCTCGTAGCTTTTTAGCTAATTTTATACTCAGATGGAAAACAAGGGCCTTCTTTTTATTCCGGACATCAGCGGCTTTACCCGCTTTGTTACCGAAACGGAGATCGGTCACAGCCGCCTCATCATCCAGGAGCTACTGGAATTGCTTATCAACAACAACGAAATAGGCCTCGAAGTTTCGGAAGTTGAAGGCGATGCTATTCTTTTTTACAAATTTGGTGATGCGCCGTCGCTTGAAGCGATTTACCGACAGGTGGAGAAAATGTTTTGCGCTTTTCATCGCAACCTGATTATTTATGATAACCGCCGTTATTGCCAATGCCAGGCCTGCGTATCCGCTTCAGATCTTACATTGAAAGTAATTACCCATTTCGGCGAGTTTACAGGATATAACGTAAAAAACTTCAGCAAACTAATCGGCAAGGATGTGATCGTAGCCCACCAGTTGTTGAAAAATGATATACCGCAGCACGAATACTGGCTTGTAACGAACAGTCTCGCAGACGATCGTCCGCCGGAAGGTTTCGCTGAATGGATGCAATGGATGAGCAGCAGTCGCCAGACAGAAACAGGAGAAATACCATTTCACTACACACAATTGAGTGCGCTGAAAAAACAAATCGAAATTGAACCGATCCAGTTGCCCGATATTTCGAAAAAGGAAAAAGTTATTTCTCTATCAGCGGACTACGACACAGACATCATTACATTATTCCACGCTACCGGCGATTTTAATTTCAGGCATCTTTGGCTGGAGGGTGTAAAAAAGGTAGAGGAAGTGGCCCACTACCTGCCAAGGGTGGGAATGAAATGCCGATGTATTTTGGAAAACGGAGAATCCATATCATATGCAAGCAGCTATCAATATTCGCCGGATAAAATAGAGTTTAGTGAAACCGAGGAAGAAACCGGGAGGCTGACTTATTTCACATTGGAAACGATAAGGGACAAAAGGACAAGGCTGGTGCTGGATTATTATATCGACGGAAATATATTTAGTAAAGAATGGTTCAAAATCACACAGAAAAATAAGCTCGAAACAAAATTCAAGAAGTCACTGGTCAACCTGGAAACCTTGGCCAAGGAGATAATATTACCCGATGTCTGACGTGCCGGATCCTAACTTAAAACTTCTATAAGAGGCCAACATTTTTTTGTTAAAAAAAGCGAAGAACAACTATCCCCTCCAACTTGAATTTCTACCCCGCCTCCTGAAAAACATTTGTACGCACAATTGACCTTATTGTTGATATGGGTAATGGCTCATCTGGTAATACTTCCGCCAAACAACCCTGCTCAGCAAGGAACGGAAGCAGGGCACTGATGTTTATTTCACCAACAGTTTGTATTCGCAGGATATTATCACAATCCCACAAGTCAAAATTAGCTTTATACCCTGGAAAGGTATTGTGAATGGACGCTATAACTTTTTCAGCATCCTCCCTGCTTGTGATATTTGTTTTAAACACTTCGATCATAACGCACCGGTTTGGTAAAATTCCTGCCTGCATCACGTCAAACGTTATCTAGGATACAGGCAGTTTAAATCTAATTTGCTTTTGAAGCATGCTGCAACTGCAACAGGTATTGCTCCAGCCTGTTCACCGTTTGCTTTCCACCTTCTATTGCTCCATATTCTTTTTCCACGCGATCAAGATCTTCTTTAGAATCGAACACCGAAATCATTTTCAGCTTGGTATTATTTCCCGATACTTCAAAAGTAACCGTCACATGAAAGTTTACGGGTTCTGTTTCCTCATCACCTGCATGTTTATAAACAATGAGTTCGGGCTTTACTATTTCCAGGAAAATTATTTTGTTGGGGTAGTCCCTGCCATCAGGGCCATGCATGGTAAATCTCCATGAACCGCCGGCACGAAAATCCCACTCCTTATTGGTAATGGTGAAACCATTTGGCCCGTACCAGTGATTTAAGTGTTCCGGATTTGTCCATGCCTCATACACTAGCTCACGCGGAGCACTTAATACACGGGTGATCACTATCTCGCGATCGCTTGTATCCCGGTTGATGGTAGAATTCATTTTTTTATTTTTTGTGCTGTGATGATCAAACAACTTTTATATCCCTGTTTCTCGCCAACAGGTAATCGATACTATATTGCATAGGTCCGGATAATAAAATCAGCAAGCATCCTATCATCAGCGTAAAGGGATAGGCACCGCCACCCATGAAAAAATTCTTTGTGCCGACGACGATAACGGCCACAAGCATATTAATGGTCAACACCAATGCCGAAAACCTGGTGAAGAGGCCGATAATAAGCAGAAATCCTCCTATCAATTCCGCATAAGTACTTACGTACGCCCAGAAAGGGGAAATACCGGAATCATTCTTGAAAAATTGAAGGGTGGTTTTCATTCCTATACCACCAAACCATCCCAATGCTTTGCCTGCGCCGGCAACGAATAAGATAACACCGATAGTAATACGCAACAGGAATATTCCGATGCCGATCAGGCGGGGGTTAAATGATGTTAACCAGTTCATGTGTTGATGTTTTGATTTTTTATTTCATTTTTCGATAATGATCAACTGCGCGACAGGTCAGCTTCAAGTCGGTCAAGCATTTGAAGCCAGCTTGGATAAGCTCCGGTACGTTTAGCCAGCTCGGTACTCACCGTTTGTTTAAGGGTAAGTTTAGTTTTGCCGTTTAGGTCTTCAAAGGTTACTGTAACGATTGTTTTAGCGGGCCATTCCGGGTCCATCCCCATAGCAGCAGGCTCTACAGGATTGCCTTCTTCATCGCTTATTGCGATATTATATACAATTTTCTCAGGTTCGATTATTTCCAGGTAGGTTCCGATGCACCAACAATCATGCACATGCGGGTTGCGAATACAGTGATGAAATCTACCACCATTGCGAAATTCGAATTTTTTTATCTCAATCGTACAGTCATCGGGAGCATACCACCGGGCAAGCGAATCCACACTGGTCCAGGCGCCGAATACTTCATGAGGTGAGGCATCAAAAACGCGGGTGATCAACACTTCTTCGCTGGTTGAACTTTTAGCAGCGGTCACCAACTTTTCCATATTATTACTTTTTAGTGTTTTTCTTTTTTGTTGCCGGTTGTTTAGTTTTCATTTCCTGCAGATACATTTCCAATGAGTCCAGCCTGGCTTCCCATGTTTTTCGGTATTGATTCACCCAGTCGGCAACTACATTGAGTTTTCCCATCCGCGCTTCACAGTAGCGTTCACGACCCTGTTGTTTAATCACAAGCAGCCCACACTCAGTAAGGATCTTGATATGCTTATAGATAGCTGCCCTGCTTACATCAAATTGCCCTGACACAGCATTAATGTTAAGCGATTCAGCGGCCGTCATGTTCAGGATCTCCCTGCGGGTAGGATCGGCTATTGCCTGGAAAACATCTCTTCTCATAAAATATGAAACCTTTAGGTTGCAAGTTATACGAAACCTTTTGGTTTCACAAATTTTTTTTTAAGTGTATTTCATAGCCGGGTATCCAAGTAGCCTCCGGTATAGTGCGATTTGGCCAATACAATATGATTCCCGGTCGATCATAAAACAAACTGAATCATACAACGTGGTGGTTTGTCCTGGCATTTCATAAGGGTCGGGCCCAGCCAGTTGTTGAGTATCCAGGTTAGCGAGTGCATGCCTTAATATCGGGCGAATATTATCCCACTCCTTACGATATATTTTCAGCGATGGATATGTTACATTATCCTGGATGCCTTTATGGTCCTTGAAAATTTCAAACGATTCTCCAGTGGCGAATTCAGTATGAGAATTTTTATTCAGTAGGTTAACCAATGCATAGCTTTCATATACCAGGCTTCCGGCTATCCATGCTATATGGTTTGCTTTAGTCTGCATACGATTATGCGCATCTTCGTCGGAAATACCATCGAGCACATTATAATAATATTGCGAATGCAGGTCGTACAATACCATAAGCGAGAACAGGCGGCTGTCTTTTATTTGTTTCGTTTCCATGTTATGTTTTTTGATGAATAAATAATTGAATCACAAACTTATCGCCATTAAATGCGTCTTCAGGGGTGTAAATGCGGCATTCTTACGGGTTGATCGCGACAGTAGGATGTCCTACATTTAGGGTATGAAACATATATCAATATTAGTTCCACAACAGGCCATACTGGGTAGCGTGGAAGGCCCCAGGCAATTATTTTCAGAGGTAAATGAGTTTTTGATTAGCATGGGCAAGCCTGCATTGTTTGATGTGCATCTCGTTGGTTTGCGCAATGAAACAGATTTGAACAAAGGCATGTGTACCATACATACTGACCTGGTGTATGGCGACGTGGAAAAGACTGACCTCATCATCATACCTGCCGTGCAGGGCGATTTACAACAGGCTCTTCTTGTAAACGAGGAATTGATACCATGGATTACGCGACAGTATAAAATGGGTGCGGAAGTAGCGAGCCTTTGTATGGGTGCGTTCCTGCTGGCTGCTACCGGTTTACTAAAAGACAGGAAGTGCGCTACACACTGGATGGCCGCCAACGATTTCAGGAAGATGTTCCCCGATGTAGAGCTCGTTGCCGATAAAATCATCACCGACGAACATGGAATTTATTCAAGCGGTGGTGCATTTTCTTATCTCAACCTGATTGTATACCTGATAGAGAAATATGCGGGTCGTGCCATAGCTGTCATATGTGCTAAAATTTTCCAGATTGAAATTGATCGGGATAGCCAGTCGCCCTTCATTATGTTTAAGGGTCAAAAAGATCATGATGATGAGCCGGTAAAAAAAGCCCAGTATTTTATTGAAAAAAATTTCCAGGAAAAAATTACCGTCGACCAGCTTGCAACTATGCTATCGATCGGGCGGCGCAACCTCGAACGTCGCTTTAAAAAAGCTACTTCCAATACGGTTGTGGAATATATTCAACGTGTAAAAATTGAAGTGGCAAAGATGAGCCTCGAATCATCGCGCGATAATATCAATGAGGTGATGTATAAAGTAGGTTATACGGACAATAAAGCTTTCAGAACCATATTTAACCGCATTACCGGTCTTTCGCCCATCCAGTACCGTAACAAGTATAATCGTGAGCTTGTGGCATAGCACCACGATTATTTGTTATGGCACCCGATTTGCAGCCAGTATAAAAACTGGACAATGAAAAAACTATTTCTTGTGCTTTCGACAGCATTGCTGCTATCGGCATTGCCTGCATGTGATGATGATAAAACGTCAAATGCTACTACCGATGATATTTCAGTAAATGATGTACCTGAGGCTGTGAAAACGGCTTTTGCAGCAAAATATCCCGGTGCAGCCGATATCAAATGGGAGAATGCTACTGAAGATGGTGCAAAAACCTATAAGGCCAAATTTGAAACTGGCGGAACCAAAAAGAAAGCGGAATTTGGCACTGATGGCAAGTTTATCAAAGAAGAGTAGCATTACCCACCAGGTCCGTATAATCTTTAATTAGTAGATCTGCCTGTGAAAGTTCTTCTGCGCTATGAGTAGTGGTAAGGGCGATTACTTTCATTCCTGCGGCATGAGCCGCACGGATACCAACCACTGCATCTTCGAATACCAGGCAATTATTGGGTTCAACTTTTAGTTGTAATGCCGTTTTCTGGTAAATCTCGGGATCTGGTTTCCCTTTTTTTATATGCGCAGAATTGACCACTGTTTTAAAATATCTACGTATTCCCAGATGCTCGAACATAAAATCAATATTTACCTGGATACCCGATGTAGCAATAGCCATTGGTAAATTTTTTTCATGCAGCCGCTCCAGCATCGGCAACAAACCTGCAACTGGTTTAATAAAGGGCGCATACATTTCCCGGTAAACGGCTTCCTTTTCTAATGCATAATGCATAGCTTCCTCATCCGACATTTTCCGTTGGTAGATGTATTCCACCGCATCTTTATTTGTGCGACCATTGATATTCGCCAGGTAATCTTCCTCCGAAATGTCAATCTTCCTGTCTTCCAGGTATTTTCTCCAGGAACGGAGATGAAATTCATTGTTATCCACCAACGTACCATCGAGGTCAAAGATTACGGCCCTGATTTCCCATCTTTCAATTAACGAAATTATTTCCTGCATGCGCGAAATTACGCCCGTTTAAGGCAAAGGACAATTTGTTAAAAATATAACATTGCACAGGTGCCACACAAAGCTTTTACCAGCATCAAACCATCAATAACCACCAGGTAATAAAGCAAACTGCGAGGGCGGCGCAACGACCATGCAGCCAGAAGCAATAAAATAAAAGGAATAATATTAAGAAACAGTTTGCCAGCATTGAATCCCTGTGTGAGTGCATAAGTAATAAACGTACCGAGCCCAATTACAGTCAGTGGGACAAGGATATAAAAGATTGTTTTCTTCAATCCCATTTTTACCACAAATGTTTTTACGGGACTTGTAACATCGCTGGCATAATCCTTTATATCAAACATGATGCATAAAACTGAAATGAACATCATGTTTTTAAGGAACAGCAGCAACGTAAGCCAGGTGGGTTCGTAGGGAACGGAGTTGATAATAGTTTGAAAAAGTACCGGGTAGATCGTTACCAGTCCTGCCCACGTAAAACCTATTAAAAAGGGTTTGAGCCAACCAATACGTCTCAGGTTGTATTGGCGCGACAGGAAATTAAGGCCATAGTATAATGCGGCAACAATTGGAAATAATAAAATCAACATCCATTTGTCTGTAGTAATATGTATGATCGATTCGCTATGGTTACGTACGAAAAGTACCAGGCTCAATAATAAAATGATTGTAAATACCACCTGAGTGGCAAACACCAGGCTGTAATAACGAGTGTACCAATTGGTGCGAAGATTTTTGCTTTTGCCCGTACCTTTTCTGACATAGGGGTGGGTGTAATACAACACCGTTATGATAAATAAAATTAAATAAAAGGAAAAGCTGTTTATGGGTGCTTTTTGTTGCAAGCTGGCTTCTATTGCCAACGCCACGGCACATACACCATAAAAGTAATTGCCATAAAATATGAATTCAATTATTCGCCGCCCAATACCTGTCGATTTACTATTCATATTATTTAAATGTGCTCAAAGTGGCGAGTAAAGACTTCCAGCAACTTTCAAAAGTATTCATCATTCCCATAATATCATGATATACCTGTACAATGGTATAGAAAGTTTGATAAAATAGCGACTCTCTAAGCTGGTTAACCGTAATAGTCAGGCGTGGGGTAGACGGCAGTGAGAGTACTTATTTATTTTCCGAACCAACTTCCCGCAACTCAATCCCGCTTTTTGACAATTCAGTCACAGTTGCCTTTGCCCCGGATTATCACTCCTCTAGTTTTGGTGCATTAACACCTAAACCTTATCAACATGAAAAGAATAATCATTGCCTCCATCCTGTCGTTTACGTTGCCAGCAATAGCTCCTGCCCAGCTTGGCGGCCTTATCAATAAAGTGAAAGTAAAAACCAAGCAGCGCGCTGATCAGAAAGTGGATCAGCAGATCGATAAATCACTGGATGAGTTGGAGGGTAAAAAGACTACTACTCCTGCACCTGCAGACCAACCTGCAGCGGCAAAAGCGCCCGTGGAGGCAGAACCTGCATTAAAAAGTTTTTCCCGCTATGATTTTATACCGGGTGAAGAAGTATTATACTACGATAATTTTGAGGGAGAAGCCCTGGGCGAGCTACCAACCGCCTGGAATACCAGCGGCACCGGCGAAGTAACTACGTTTGATAAATTTCCCGGCAACTGGATGCGACTCCATAAGAACTTTATTTACCTGAGTCGCAACCAGAAAAAATTCGGTGATAACTATACGGCCGAGTTTGATGTGATCTTCCAGTTAAAAAATAATGGATGGAGCTACCCCGATCTGCGCTTTGGCTTTTTTGCCAGCAATGATGAACCTAACGGTGGCAACAACTTTTTAAGAGAATCAAAGAAAAACGCTGCTCTGGTGGCTACTATTTATCCAGGCGAGTTCAAATCCAGCCGGGTAAGACTTACTTCCTATCTGAATGGGAGGGACTATTTCCAGGGCACACCAAAAGCTTATGAGTCGTTGGAAAAATCCTACGGAGTGCCGGTGCACGTGGCTATCCAGGTACAAAAGGAAAGGTGCAGGATATGGATCAACGAAGAAAAAATATTTGACGTGCCCAAAGGCATTCCTGTAGAGCATGTGATGAACCAGATTTATTTTGAAATGGGGAATACGAACTACCCCGAGGATCAGTATGGTGTATTTATAAGCAATATTAAAGTTGCTACCGGCAAGCCTGATACACGTCACAAGCTGGTGGATGAAGGTAAATTTTCTACAACAGGGATACTTTTCGATTTCCAGAGTGCCGTTATCAAACCAGAATCATATGCGGTAGTGAAAGAGATTGCATCCGTACTGAAGGAGAATAATATTACTGTTAAGGTTGTTGGGCATACCAGTAGTGATGGCGACGACCAGGCAAATATGGAGTTGTCTAATAAAAGAGCTGCTGCTGTAAAAGATTTACTCGTCAATGAATTTGCAATTGATGCCTCGAGATTGCAAACAGAGGGAAAGGGCGAAACACAACCGGTAGCCGACAACAAAACCAGGGAAGGAAAGATGCTTAACCGGCGCGTAGAGTTCATCAAACTTTAAACACCAACAAAATTGATGAATATGCGACGGCTATTTTCCGTGACATTTTTTGTCGCGATGACATCGCTTGCTTCCACCGGAAATGCTCCTGCACTTTCTTTTACGGAGAAATTGAAAAAGGTATTACTGGAAAAGAAAGCTACAAAGTTTGAATTGGGACTTTCTAAAAAAGGGCAGGCAATCGATGCCTGGTATTTTCCCGGCACCAGTGATAAGAAAGCATTGGTAATTGGGGGCGTGCACGGGTCGGAACTTTCTTCGATTGCAGTGGTGAATGAATTGCTGGACCAACTGACGACGAAAGGAACGATTTATTATAATGTAATTGTAATTCCTTCTTTATTTCCTGATAATGCAAAAACTGCCTGTGGTGCGCAGCACGAGATAGGTAGTGGAAAAAACATTGGCAGGTATAGTTTCGCTGGAGCCCCTGATCCCAACCGGCAAATGCCCGCGCCCGGTAGCCCATTCAATGAGGCGGATGCGCGTGATAATGTGGGTAGAAGCGTAGAGGAAGAAAATATTTTGCTGCTGCAATTGATTGAAGCGTACAGGCCACAGCGGATTGCCAGCGTACATGCGATCCGTGATAAGAAATTCTCAGGCTTCTTTGCTGATCCCCGGACCGATGAAAAAGGTATTGCGCTGGGGTTTGACAGTGATAGCATTCTCGCGATCAATATGGCCCTGCATGTGCATCGACAGGGCGGTAATGCTCCAGGCAACGCATTGTACAGGCGACCGCAGGCTCATTACTACAAGGATCCACTGCCGGTTGCAAAAAATGAATTCCAGCGACGCAATATTGCAGGTTCGCCAATGCCAGGATATAAAGGCAATGGCATTTCACTCGGTACTTGGGCATCCACTGCCATAAAAGATCATACTGACCCTTCAAGAGACAGGGATGCGTTGCGAATTATCACCATAGAATTTCCGGGCAGTAAACGGCCAGTAGATTATTCAGACACTTCATTAAAATATGATTGTCAAAAGCAAATAAAATTATACGCGGCAGCTATTAGGACTGTATTTCTGCAGGCTGTTTGTATTGAGTCACAGTAAAAAAGTTAGCAGCTATGTGCAAAAGCTCGTAGCTCGAGGCTCGCAGCTCGCAGCCGAAGCAAGATTTAATCATCTATAAGTAAATACAATTCATGCAGCATAACCGACAATCCAGTCACTGTGCACTAAACAACCAACTATCGCAACACTATTTTGCAGCTCCTTAAAACCTTAACCATGTTAATCAAAGTAACCTTATTCATAACGCTTGTAACATATGCGTTCATAGTAGGCCAGAGTTTTTTCTATATCCTGGCAATGTCCAATGCTACAAAAAAAATGCAGGCTACTGCTTATATCGAAACCCGCAAACTCATCGATAACGAATTGCAGTCAACGCTTAGCCTTGTTTATTACATGGCATTGGGTGCATCTATTTTGCTTACAGCTTTTTCTGTGGTAAATCCCAACGGAATTTTATTTATAAGTTCTGTTATCGCGCTGGTTGCCCTGGTGATTGATATCGCCGTGGCCCTGAAAGGTAACATACCAATTAACAAGACCATCAATACCTGGAGTGTTACACGCTATCCCGACAACTGGCAGCAGGTACGCAACCAGTGGTTTTGCCTCTATCATGTGCGCCAGGGTGTAAATATCGCCGGCTTCCTTAGTCTACTCATCGCACTGGTGTTCGGCCTCTAATATTTAGAAAAATATCAAACCATAACAGTAAAAACAACCATTAAACCTCACAAACCCAAGTCATGAAAAAAGTAATAACAGTAATTATCGGTATCGGCTCTGTGCTCTCCTCATTTTCGCAACTATCAGTAGGAATCCAGGGCACAGGCAACCTCAGCGATGCAAGTATTGAAGCCAGTGACTTCTTCGCACCGGCAAAAAAAGCACGCGTATTACCGGGCGCCGGTATCGTGGCCGATATTAAAGTCAATCCTTCACTTATGTTGCGCACCGGGCTTAACTACCAGCAACAGGGTATTAAGTTAAATGTATCTTTTCCAGGAGTGCCTGGCGAAATCAACGAAATAAATTCCGAAGCCAAACTCAACCTGCACTATGTACAGCTTCCCCTGAATGTATTGTACACCACTAAGGGTGCTACCAGCTTCTATGCCGGCGGTGGTCCATATGTGTCATTCGCTTTGAGTGGTAAATCCAAAACCGAAACAACTTACAAATACGCCGACGGTACGATAGAAACCGAAACAGAAGAAGGCGACATATTTGAAAAGGATGAAGATGGAAACACTTCGTTCAAACGTACGGACTTCGGTCTCGGTGCGCTAGCGGGTGTAAAATTCCCCGGCGGCTTCTTCGCCAATGTTGGATACCAGTTTAGTCTTGCCAATCTCAGTAAAGATGGGGATTCGAAGTACCGAAACAGGGGATTGCAATTGACTATCGGCTATTATTTATTTACCCGTTAAGTGACACAAACAGACTTTCCAGAAGAATTAATATAATCAACGCTTAAAATGCAAATGCATGAGACGCTTCTTAAAAATCCTGAAATGGACAGGTATAGTTTTGTTACTGCTGATCAGCGGATTGCTGGTAACGGTGTATTCAAGACAAAATTTGAAATTCGATCGCCCCTACCCGGCAGTAAAAGCATCAACCGATAGTGTGATGATCATGAAGGGTCGTAGCCTTGTATTTGGGGCGGGCCATTGTGCAGACTGTCATAGTAAAGGCAACACGGATTCCTTACTTAAACTGGGAATTGAGCCAGCGCTAATTGGGGGCAATGAATTTAAAATACCTCTTGGCAGTATTTACACTAAAAATATCACTCCTGATCCTGAAACGGGTATTGGGAAATATACCGATGCCGAGATTGCGCGTGCGCTTCGCTATGGTGTACATCCCGATGGAACGGTGGTATATGCGTTCATGCCATTTCATAATACAAGCGATGAGGACCTGGCCGCTATTATTTCCTATTTGCGTGCGCAAAAACCAGTTGTGCATGAAGTACCCCAGCATTCTTTAAATCTTTTGGGCAAAGCAGTAAAAGCATTTTTAGTAAAGCCAGTAGGGCCTACTGAGGACGTACCGGTTTCAGTAAAACCTGATACCACTGTTGCCTTTGGTAGTTATGTTGCAAATAGCGTAGCTAATTGCCGGGGTTGTCATACAGAACGTGATATGACAGGCGGATTTACTGGTGAACCATTTGCCGGCGGCATGGAGATCGAAGGATTTATTACACCCAATCTTACACCAGATTCTTCAGGCAGGATGTTTGGCTGGTCGCAAAAAAACTTTGTAGACCGGTTTCGTATGGGCAAAGCAATCCCGAATACACCGATGCCGTGGAATTCATTTAAGCGGATGACAGATACGGAGCTTATTGCGATTTATAAGTATCTCCAAACCGTAAAACCAGTTAAAACAGCCCCTTTATGATAAAGAAAACATTTATGTGGATCGTTTACTTCGCCATTTGCTGCGTTGTTATAGCTGCAGCAATACGCGCCGGCAGTAAACTGGATCATTGCCACGAATGCCCGAGTAATTTTTACGCGAACAACGGCAAGTAAAAAATAAGTTTTGGTGTGTGGTGGCTCTCTGGGTCTATAGGGACGGGGAGCCCTTTTTTTTTAGAAAAAAGTTAAAAGATAAAAGTTCTTCAAGGCGAAGACTCTGACCAACTTTTATCTTTTATCTTTTAACTTTTATCTCTTAAACGGGCATCTCAAGTTTCACCACAGTCCCCGTATTAATTTCCGATTCTACATACAATACTGAATTGATTGCAGCGGCACGCCTGCGCATGTCACTGATGCCTCTACCAAGCATGGAGGCGTCATCCATACTAAAGCCGCGGCCATCGTCAAGGATCATCATCAATAATTTGGGACGGTTGTAGCGAAGGCT
Organism: uncultured Chitinophagaceae bacterium; assembly: GCA_965652975.1. Taxonomy (GTDB): domain Bacteria; phylum Bacteroidota; class Bacteroidia; order Chitinophagales; family Chitinophagaceae; genus CADEDV01. Next base: position 37,745 of record CBFGYO010000005.1, read on the forward strand.
CACTTTAATATGGCGTCCGTCGGAATGCTTGGCAGCATTCAGCACGGCTTCTTTGTAGATACATAAGATTTCGTAACGGTGCTCCATATCCAGTTCCAGCTTGTTTACCTGCTTGTCAATATCAAAGTCGATATCGATGGGGTAAACATTTTCAGTTTCGGCCGCAAAGCTCTTCATCCGTTCGATAGTATTTGCCATCGTGTCGTTCTTGGGATCGATACTCCACACCATGTCATACATCGCCTGCACCATGCGATTGCTCGTTTCACTTATCTGGCCAATATATTCCTTCGTTCTTCGTGTGTCCGAGTCAATTTTTGTCTTTGCCAATTCGCTCGAGATATTAATGTTTGTCAGCGAACTGCTCATATCTTCCGTTAAGCTGGTTGCGATCCTGGTACGCACACTTTCCATGGCCCTCAATTTTTGCATCCTCAATTTGTCGAGCCAAAACAACACAGCGGTTGCCGCAAAAATGATCAATCCAAGGAACCACCAGGTTTTCCAAAAAGGTGGTTTTACTTTTATCCTGAGCTGGGTAAGTGGTCCGGGTTTGCCTTCGGCATCTTCACTTTGCGCCATAAAAGTGTAAGTGCCCGGCGGTAAGTAGGAATAGATGGCCTGGTTGGTTTTATCGGCTATTTTCCAGTCCTTTTCAAGTTTATCCAATTTGTATTTGATGATATAAGTGCCATTGTACCTTAATCCCGACACATCGATGCTAATTGAGTTTTCCTCCGGTCCCAGTTCCACATAATCCCTTTTCATAAGCGAATCCACGTTGAGCGGCCGGTTCATCAATGCAAAGCCCGTAATTTTTACCGTTGGTGAAGCTTCATTGATCTGGACGCGCGATGGATCGAAAAATACGAGCTGGTTATCCGCACCAAAAATTAGCCTGCCATCTGGTAAAGAATAGGACGCCGCTAGTGTGAACTGGTCGTTGGCAATTCCATCCAGGCGGTCAAAATGGATGAAGATCTGTCTCTTAAGATTTACGCGGAAAATACCACTGTTCATGGACACCCACAGGTATCCCTGCCTGTCGCGCTCCATTGCCTGTATATCGCCGGGAATTGCTTCGGGTAAATTAATAGTACGCGTAATGCGTTGTTGCTGCAGGTTGAATAAATGAAGCGCTTTGCTTCCCACAATCATAGTACTATCGTCATATTGTAAAAGACTGTATACTGCATCACCTGATATTTTCCTTTCAGCTCGTTCTTTGGGTCCAAGGTGCAATACCACTTCATTGCTTTGCGGATTGATCACATATACACCGCTATTACTGGTAGCCACCCACACAAATCCCCGGCTGTCCGTGATGATCCTGAGTATTTGCACAGCAGGAATATCACTGAAAAATGAAACTCCATCATTAAAGCGCTGCTTTCCTTTTTCCTTTGTCCATTTGAATAAACCAATGCTTTGCGTGCCCAGCCAAAGATTTCCCAGTTTGTCTTCAGCCACCTGTCGCACCGTTCTATCGAGCAGGACAGGTGGATTATGATGCACCGCCGTGCGGGTGGCCTGGTTAAATACAATTACTCCTGGTTGCGCGCCCATGTAAATAGTATTGCTATCCTTCGACAGTATCATACTCCAGGCAGAAGGTTGTGCGCGCTCATCAAATCCACGGATATTAAGTGGTATTGTTTTAAAATCTTTGTCAAAATGATAGATGCCATCGCCCCATGCACCGGCAAGCAATGTGCCCTGGCGGGTGTGAATAAACGACATCATACCGCCATCGCCTGGCTTTCCTACAATCCGGTTGATATGCCGCACATTGGTGAAGAACTGTGCAGATGGGGTAAAGCGATAGAGACCATTATTGTTGGTAGCAACCCACATATTCTGTTCCCCATCTTCGTAAAGATCATTTACGCGATTGTAAGAAATGCTTTGCTCGCTCTCATAACTATTATATACCGCCTGGAATTCCTTTTCATTTTCGAGATACTGGGCGAATACACCAAGGCCATTCACCCAGATCGTTCCATTTTTCTGTTCTAAGAATCCTCTAGACTCATGGTATGCGTTTACAAGGGGATAGAGCCTGTATTTTTCCAGTACCGTAGTATTATTGCGCATATCAAAACAATAGATAGCCGGCATGCCGTCCCAATTGTCGAACCACAACCTGCCCTTTGAGTCGAGGAGAAAATTGACACCCGTGGTTGAACCATATTTTTCAATCAAAGGTTCCTTATCTACGTTGTGACCCACATAATTGAGGCGGTTTGTCTGTTTATTATACAGTGCTATGCCACGATGAGTTCCAACCAGGTATTTTTTTGTGCCGGGAATATTATATACATCTACCACATCTTTCCATCCCGGGGGAAAAGGGATAAAATTGTGGCTGGGAGCAAATTCATTTCTTTCCTTATTATACGTGAGCAATTCCAGGTTGCCGATTACCATTAGCACATTACCCGCATCGTCGACCCGCAGGTGTTTATCATTGCGTGCATGCAGTTCATTCGTCGGGCGTATTGCCACTTCATGAAAAGTGAAATTCCGTGTGTCGAATATGCCTACATGGCTTCCCCCGGTCTGTATCCACATATTATTTTCGCTGTCGAATATAATTTGTGAAACATAATTGTCCGGAAGGGATGCAGGATTATTTTTCTCCCTGTGGAAAGTTAGAAACCGGATACCATCAAATCTTTGCAGGCCGTTGGTAGTTCCTATCCAGATGTATCCACTTTTGTCCTGGACTACACTAACCACTTCGTTGGAGGCAAGGCCGGCGGAAGTTCCATAGTGGGTAAAGGAAAACTGCTTATACCGCTGTGCGCTGACAGTAGTAATAATCAATAATAATAATATCAAGATCGGCAGCTTCCGTATCAACTTCTTCTTATTGTGGTACTCAAATATAATTAATGAGGGAGCAAATTGGGCTTTTGCAGGAATGAGTTGGGCCGTGGTGGGATGAATTGAGGAAAAGTGGATTTGAATTGTAGCGATTTTTCATGCAGGCATGCAAAGCAAAGCGAAGGGGCAACCATCAAACCTTTGCGCTTTCGGGTATTGGCGCCTTGCACGAAACCCGCCACTTCATGTTGCCATTTAACCAACCCATACACTACTCAATTGACCTGCATGTTTTTATTGATCAAATTTGTTCTCACAAAACCAATCATTATTAAAACTATTTTATGTCACGCTTCAACATCTTCAGCCGCATTCACAAAGCACTTAGTGCGATGCTGTATGATACTGCATTGACCCTGGAGCAGGCATCCTTTGCAAATAGGGATGAAGCGGAACCTTCTCTTAAAAAGTTGGTACAACTGCTCGACGTGTTTGATAAGCATGCGGAAAACGACGACAACTATATTTTACCGGCAATTATATATTATGAACCCGCCCTGGTGGATTTCTTTGAAAAGATCCATGCCCAGGACCACGCACTGGCCGACCAGTTGCGCAAGCTGGTAACAACTTATCGTAGTACACTTTCAGAAAGTGAGAGAGAGAAAGTGGGTCAGAACATTGCCCGCACATTCACCGAATTCATGCACTTCAACCTGTCGCAGATGGCAAACGAGGAGCTGGTGCTGAATAAGGTCCTTTGGAAATATTATTCGGATATGGAACTTATGGTCATCAACCAGCGCACCGTAACGGCTATACCAACCGAAGAAGCGAGCTCCAGCACGTGGGTGGTACGGGGGCTGAGCAATGCTGATATCATCGGCCTGTTGAAGGCGGTAAAGGACAATGCGCCCGATTCAGTATTCAACAGCTTATTCGCCATTACCGAAAAGGAATTGCCAGGTATACGCTTTCACCAGATCATGGAAAGCTTTACACATGGCAGGATGATCGCCTGAGCACATTAATCATTAAACCTTATAACTATGATCCGTTACAACATTTTCAACCAGATCCACAAAGGGTTGCGTGCCCTGTTGTACGATACTGCCCTCACCCTGCAGCAAACCAATTTTGCTAACCCCGAAGAGGCCGAACTTGTATTGCAACAATTGAGGCAAACACTCGACGTATTTGACAAGCATGCCGAACATGAGGACCATGGAGTGCTTCCCGCCATACAGCAATACGAACCCTCGATTGTGGATGCGTTTGAACAGGAGCATGTGCTGGATCACCAACTTGCTGAAAAAATGAGGGCGCAATTGGCGGCCTTCGAAAATGCCGCTACTCCGTCTGACAAATTGCTTGCTGGACATGGTATCCTGCACGCCTTCATCGCGTTTATGATTTTCAATCTCGATCATATGGCAAAAGAAGAAACTGTGCTCAACGAAAGACTATGGAGATACTACAGCGATGCAGAAATCATTGGTATGAACCAGCGGATTATTGCAAATATACCTCCCGAAGAAATGGGCTTTACATCCGCCTGGATGATGAAAGGAATGAATAATGCCGAGATCACGGGCTGGCTCAGGGCTGTACAGGACAATGCCCCGGAGCAGGTTTTCAATACATTATTCACCATTGCAGAAAAAGCACTCCCTTACCAGCGTTTTCGCAAGATCCTTGAAGATCTTACCGAAGGTGCCATGGTAGCCTAATCTAAAATATGTAAAACATGAAAAATTTCATCCTTATAGCAGAACTGACTTTGTTCGTAATAATCCTTTCGGTAAAAAACAGGTTTGGACGTCAACTCTTTTACAATCGCATCAGGTCGGTTTTATAAAGAAGCTGTTAGCGCAGCATTAGGGTTAGTGATGGTAGTTCCAGGTGTGGAAGCCATCACTTTTTTTTTGAGATAAAAGATAAAAGTTAAAAGATAAAAGTTTTTTCAGGTTGATTAGTCTTTTAATTATTCTGCATTTGTTCTCTAAGAAAACTAGCTAATGTACTTATTAGCTTTTTCACCACACCTGCCCCCGGCAGGCGGGTAGAAACATAGACATATAGATCATCATAGTCTATGTGTAAACTATGATGATCTATATGTCTATGTGGTAAAAAAAGCGAATGAAGACAACTACCAATAAAAATTGATAATTAAAGAATGCAGAATAACAGAAAGACTAGTCAGCCTGAAAAAACTTTTATCTTTTATCTTTTAACTTTTATCTCCTCACTTCCCCATCCACTTCTTAAAATCCGTAACTTTCTCCCTGCTCACAATAGATTCTTTATCTACTACAGGTTTGAGGTTTAGCATGAGGCGGTTGCCGAAGTAATCATGTATCTGGTCGATGCTGTTTACCGACACATAGAAGGAGCGGCTGATGCGGAAATATTTTTCTGGATCGAGCATTTCTTCCAGTTCGTCCATGGTATAGTCAACCACGTATTTTTTGTTATCGTTCGTTTTAAAGAAATTAAGGCGCCCGTCGCTATAGAAGTAGGCGATTTCGTCCACCTCCACGCTTACCAGTTTTTGTGCGTGCTTTACCAGGAATCGCTTGCGGAATTCTTTGGGTTGTAGCTTTTGCTGAAGCTCTTTTACGAGGCTGTCGACATTGAGGGGGGTGCTTTCGACGCTACCGCCGTACACTTTTTTCAGGTTGCGAAACTTGTCGAGTGCCACCTGCAGATCTTCCTTCTGGATTGGCTTCAACAGGTAGTCAACACTGTTTACTTTAAAAGCTTTCAATGCGTACTCATCATACGATGTGGTAAAGATGACGGTACTTTTAACTTCGATCTTATCGAATATTTCGAAACTCTGGCCATCGGCGAGTTCAATATCCATCAGGATAAGGTCGGGGGTAGGGTTTGTTTCCAGCCAGTTTACGGAGGAGCGGATACTGTCAGCTACGCCAACCACCTCTGCCGTCTCGTCCACGCTTTGGAGCGTTTTTCTTAGTTTTTTAACTGCCAGTTCTTCATCTTCAATGATTAGCACTTTCATAAAATCTGTTTTAGGTGTTGTGGAATACCAAGATACTATGAATAGATGGCACATGGAACGGCCATTTTACCAGTCTGCCAATTGGCAGGGATGAATTGTTATTTTACTGGGTGAACTGCTACGGTGGCTGCCTGGATAAGGGGAACGACTACGGCAAATTCCTTACCGTCGTCGCGCACGCTGATCTCTTCCTGCTTCATAAGCCTGTACTTATTTACAATATTGGTGAGCCCAACCTTATTGGACGACACCATGCGGTCCTTACGCTGGAGGTTATTACTTACTACCAGCCGGCCGCTGTTGGTGGTCATGATAAGGATTTTCAGCGGGCTGTCCTTCAGGATCATATTATGCTTTACGGCATTTTCTACCAGCATTTGCAAGGTAAGAGGAGGTAATTGGTATCCGTAATAGCGCTCATCGATGATGGTCTCCAGGTCCAGCCCGTCGCCATACCGTGTTTTTAGCAGGTGGAAATAGGAATAGATGAACTGCATTTCCGATTCAAGTGTAGTAAGCCCGTCTTCGTTTGTGCGTAGGAGATAGCGGTATACCTTACTCATTTCGTCGAGAAATTTTTCAGCTTTATCGGGATCGTCGCCAATGAGTGATGAAAGGGAATTGAGACTATTGAAAAGGAAGTGAGGGTTTACCTGGCCCTTCAATCCTTCAAGCTGGCTTTGGAGGTTTTCTTTTTTCAACTGATCCGCCTCGTCTACCAGCTTTCGCCATTTTTCAAAAAAGGATGCGCCTTCATTCATCGTGGTGGCCAGCAAATTACACATGGCACCCACTACAAGCACCCAGGGATATTTATCCATCCGTACATTCAGGCCGGCTACATTCGCATAGTCGTACCCGTAAAAAAGAATAGTCACCGCTACCACCATGATGCCCACATAGGAGACAAGGCCAAGCCCGATCCTTTTAAAGGTCTGGCTATACTTTGGAAAACGGTTGAGGAGAATCACGGCCACCATGCCGCAAAGAATATATACAAGACCAATTACTGCTGTTGTAATAAGAGTGGGAAATACGAAACCCTGCCAGCTTTGAAAGTAAGCGCTGCCAAACATAACGGCATTTACGGCCACCGCCACAGGAGGTAGGATTATAAAACCGATTTGTTTCTCTTTGCTGCTGTAAGTCAGCATGTCTGTATTAAATGTGTATCCACTCATCTCGCCTTATATCTAAATTATCATTCTGCGGGGGTTATTTAGACGAGGTGAGTATGAATTGTGGATTTTATGGATGAATTGTTTATTTCTGCGAATCAATTGGAGGCTCAATTTACTAATTCAAGTAATAGGACGCAAAGGTCGCTGAGTAGGCAAAGGACGCAAAGGTTATGTATCACTTTGCGATCATAGCGTCTCTTTAGGTCCTTTGCGTCCCTAATGCGTGAATACTACACAACCCATGTACGCTACCCCGCAGTTCATACACGTACCACTTCTTTCCTGATTTTATCAACTACATCTTTACGGGACAAATAACCATTACCATTAAACCTTTTTTTATGACCGACAGATTAATACACCTGCTTTTGCTGAAATTGAAGTTGCTGTCAATTATTTTGCTCACAGCATTACTCAGCATATTCCTTTTTTCCTTTTCCACCAGCCGCTCCATGGCGGATGATATCTGGAAACAACTGGGTATGACCAGAGACCAGGGCCTGGATGGAGTGAAGCAAAGTTTCCTCAACGGCTATCTATATTACTATGGCGCAAAGAATGCCCGGAATATTGCTCTCAACAATCGTGCAGCCGTAGCCAAAGACCTGCTGACCTATACTAAACAATATGTAAGCAGCCCGGTTTTTAAAGGCGAGTACGAAAAGTTACGCAGGGATGCGAAACCTGAAGCCGAGGTGGAGAAGATCCGCACCAAGGAAGAGATTCGCAAGGAAAAAATCGCCGAAACTGAAAAATCCATTGCCAAGACGGAAGAGATCATGAAGCAAAAAGACATGGCTAAGATCATGCAGCCCACACTGGATATGCTTAAAAAGACATTGCAGGAGTACAAAGAACCCAACAACAAATACATTGAATCTTTCTACCAGTATGAATTAAGAGAAAGTGAAGACAGGAAGCGCTCGTACCAGGAACGCCTGGCGCGTTGGGAAAAAGAATATCCCGCAGACTTCAATCTTAAAATCAAGGAAAGGCTGCAACAGTTCCTTACATTGTCTGCAACAGTAGATTTTGATGCCGAATTAAAACAGGTAGGCGGAAAAAAGAAGTTTGTCAACCCAACTTACGAAGGCAAGTCATACGATTGGAAACAAATCTACAGGGCTGGAAAAGATGTAATTGAACCGGCGAGAGGGTTTGCTGAGAAATGGCTCTTGGAGTTAGATAATAGATGAATAGATAATAGATAATAGTTTTTTCAGGCGATTATTCATTTATTTATACCGAATAGTTTTGCTTTTGGGTTGGTAGTGAGTTTACTTATTCGCTTTTCAACACATAGATACAAAGATCATCATAGTTTACACATAGACTATGATGGTCTTTTTTTATGATGTAATCCAAACAAGTAAGGCTATTGATTAGCGTTCTAAAAGGAAGGTTGAAGAATTAAAACCTGATCAACAGAAGAAACTATTATCTATTATCAAATCAACTATTATCTTGCAAAACAGGGTTTCCTATCGAAGAACCTCTTACAATAAGTTCCGTCGCCAGCCTCCTTGTTTCAAAGTCAATTACGGGTCGTTTACTTTCTATAAGTTGCAACAATAAGGTAGTTGCAATCTCGCCCATTTCAAACGCGGGTTGTTTGATAATAGTTAATGGTGGATCGAGTAGTTCGGTGAGGTCGGTATTGGAAAACCCAACAAGAGCCATCTCCTGCGGTACTTTTATCTTCCTGGTTTTTAGTGAACGGAGGCAGCCGGTGGTGAGTTTGTCGGAAGTAGTAAAAAATGCATCGGGCTTTTGGGGCAATGCCAGCAACTCGGTTACGGCTTCTTCTACCTCGGCGGGAATCATTCCACCGTGCTGGCAATATCGCACCAGGTCTTCATCCACGCTTATGCCATGATCTGCAAGTGCCGCCCTGTAACCACCCAATCGTTCTTTGGTTATAGAGAGGAAAGGTGAATTGGAAATGGCTGCGATACGGCGGTGACCATTTTCAAGCAGGTGGCGTGTGGCATCATAAGCTCCTTTGTAACTGTCGACAATTACTTTATGTGTTTCAATTTCATCTACTATACGGTCGAAGAAAACAATGGGCATGCCTTTTCCATGCAATTCCTTCAGGTAGCTGAAATCTTTTGTTTCAGTAGATACAGAAATGATAAGTCCGTCTATCGAGCGCGAAGTGAGGTATTGCAGGTTGATCATTTCACGGTCAAACGACTCGCGGCTTTGGGCGATTATTACATTATAACCATTATTATAGGCAATGGATTCAATACCATTAATGGTTTGGGAAAAAAAGCTGTTGGCGATTTCACATACAATCACACCGATCGACCGGCTACGGCGTTCCTTAAGGCTTAATGCGATGGGGTTGGGGTGATAATTGTTTTTTTCCGCATATTCCAGCACAAGTTTCTTCGTTTCCGGACTTATTTCATAGCTGTCCCGGAGCGCTCGCGAAACTGTAGAGGTAGAAAGTCCAAGAGCCTTGGCGATATCTTTTATGGTAAGGGCTTCGAATTTCATTTGGCAAATTGTCTTCCGGAATAGCTCGTTTATAGGCGTTCGTAAAGTTAATGATTTTAGGTCGCTGCCCGACTCGATGGTTAAACGTGACGTGAATTACGTTAATGAATCAAAAAGTGTTAGTAACCGTTTCAACCAGCAAAACTGATGTTGCTGATAACCAATTAATCATCACGGCCAAAAAGGTATCGTTGCCGGGAACGATTGCGTAAATAAAAGCCAATAAAAAACACCATGCAAGAGAAGTTCTCTGTAGACTTGTTGTGGTTAAAGGACGACGATACGCTTAACGACACTGCTTACCGGAATGAAAAGATTGCTTTGCCAGCTCGAAAACTGCCGGGAATATATAACCGGCAATAGGAAACAGGGTTTTACCCTTAATTTTTTCCTGCACTACGCATCTTTCTTTTTACCCCCAGTAAGTACCGGCTTTGCTCCCGGAAATATCCAGGATAAGAAAAAATTGAACCGAAACTAATACTCGCGATAAATGAATCGCTGCCGGGCATCCTGCAGCCATTTAATTTCTATTACGTAGGATACTAAAAACTGTATTATGACAAGAATGTTCATGAAAAAGGATTGGTGCTTGCTGGTGTTGATTATGTTTCTGCCCCTCTGCCACCTGTTTGCTCAAACACGACAGGTTACAGGCCAGGTGCTGTCGTCTGATAACAAACAACCCCTGCAGGGAGCCAGCGTTACAGTAAAAGGCACAACAACTGGTGTTACCACCAATGCACAGGGTCGTTTTACGATCACTGTGCCTGCAAATACTGGTACATTACTGATATCGAACGCGGGTTTTACTCCTTATGATGTAAATATTGAAGGCAAATCTGATGTGTCTGTTTCACTCGCACCCGAGATTCGTGCCATTGAAGACGTGGTGGTGATCGGTTACCAGACAGTACGAAGAAAAGACCTGCTGGCTTCCGTGTCATCAATTGGTGCAAAGGATCTGAAAGATATTCCTATTAATTCCGCAGCCGAAGCACTCAACGGCCGGCTGGCTGGCGTAACAGCCACTACGGCCGAAGGGTCGCCCGACTCCGATATCCGTGTAAGGATTCGCGGCGGTATGTCTATTACCGGCGACAACTCCCCGCTGTATGTAATTGATGGCGTACAAATGGAAAATGCATTGTCTGTTGTTTCGCCACAGGATATTCAAAGCATCGATGTATTGAAAGACGCTGCCGCTACTGCCATCTATGGAGCACGTGGTGCAAATGGCGTAATAGTTATTACAACAAAGAGTGGTCGCCCCGGTAAATTCAGACTTGGGTACAATGGCTTTGTGGGTGTAAAATATCTCCCTAAAAAACTTCGCGTGCTTGATCCTTATGACTATGTAATTTACCAGTCTGAAAGATCAAGAGGTAGTAATACCGACAGCACAAGCTTTCTTGAAGATTTTGGTACTACCTGGGATACACTCGACGTGTACAAATCAATTGATGCAGTAGACTGGCAGGGTGAGGTATTTGGCAATACAGGAATTACAACCACGCATAATATTACAGGTTCTGGAGGTTCACAAACCGTAACCTACAATTTCGGGTATACATTCAACGACGAAAAGGCAATTGTTATCAATTCCAAATATCGCAGGCACCTGATGAATGCAAAAATCGATTACAAGATTGCCAAGAATGTAAAACTGGGTGTGAGCGGACGTTATACCATACAGGACGTTTACGGTGCCGGTGTGTCGGATACGAGAGGCTCTTCTTACAATCGCTTGCGTAATGCTGTAAAATATCGTCCATACCTCTCCGAGGGCCAGGACCTGGATGATATCGACCCGATAGCTGATCCGAATGTTGGAAATGGACTAAACCTCATCAACCCCATCCTGTTGGCAAATTCTGAATACAGGAAAAAATCTACGCAGGCTTACATGGTCAATGCGACCCTGTCAGTTAATATCATTAAAAACCTCACGTTTAAATCAACGTTTGGGTATGACAACAACGAGTATGTGGATCGCCAGTTCAGCGATTCCATTACACCATACTCCATTATCAACGGTGCAGCAAAACCTGTAGTAGGATTGGATACTGTGGTGCGTAAAACCATCACCAATTCCAATGTACTTACTTATTCCATAAAAGACTTTAAGAAAAAGCATGACTTCGATATCCTCGTGGGTGAAGAAACATATGACCTGCGCACAAAGGGTGACTATAACCTTTTCAGGAACTATCCAACATTTACTTCATACGACGATGCTTTCAAGAATACCGACATGGCCATACCATTCACGGGATATCCGAAAGTGAATGAAACGCGGTATACCAGCCTATCGTTCTTTGGACGCATCAATTATTCATTCATGGATAAATACCTTATGTCTGCCAACCTGCGGGCTGATGGCGCGTCTAAATTCCGTCCCGGCAAGCAATGGGGTACTTTCCCCTCCGTATCTGTAGCCTGGAGAATCAAGAACGAAAAATTCATGAAAGGGGTCGATTTCATCAATGATATGAAAGTGCGCATTGGTTATGGTGAAATTGGAAACAACCGTATAAATGATTATTTATTCCTTACCAGCTTCCGCAACGACGGCGCATATTTTTATGGCGTGAATAATGAAGCTATACTCGCTTACTATTCTGGTGGTCTGGTAAACCAGGACCTGCAATGGGAATCTACCGTCAATCGCAACCTCGGATTTGACATTACGCTTTTCGACAGGCGCATCGACCTGGTTGTAGATGTATATAGAAACAGTTCAAAGGATTTGCTGCTGAATGTACCCGTCGCCTCCACCTTTGGTTACTCAAGACAGTTGCAGAATGTTGGTGAAACCCTGAATAAAGGAGTGGAAGTGCAATTGAACGCTGCCATCATGCGCAAGGCCAGCGGATTTACATGGAATGCAAATTTCAACATCTCCTTCAACAGGAATGAGATAGTAAAACTTGGTTTGGGTCAAACATCATTCCTTGCTGATCCAAGCTGGGGCGTGTCAGGCCAACCTGCTGATTATATCCAGCGCATCGGTGATCCAGTGGGATCTATGTGGGGACTTGTAACTGCAGGCTTTTATACAGTAAATGATTTTAACTATAATGTCAATACCGGAGCATATACATTAAGACCGGGTGTGCCTTCCAATGCATCCATTATCGGACCTGTGCAACCTGGCTCTATCAAGTTTTCGGATATAAATGGCGATGGCGTGGTTGATATCAATAACGACCGTACGATCATTGGTGATCCTACACCTAAATGTACCGGTGGTTTAAGCCAGCAGTTTACCTATAAAGCATGGGATGCCAGTTTATTTGTGAACTTTGCGTTTGGCAACGACATTTATAATGCCAACAAGATAGAAATGACCAATGGCTACTCGGCCAATTCAAACATACTTGCCATAATGGAAAACCGCTGGAGGGTAATCACACCTTCCGGTCAAACGGCTCAATTTGTGAATAACAATATTGTATATGGCCTACCTCCTGATCAACTGGCCGCTTTGAATGCCAACGCAACAATCTGGCAGCCGCTACGCAGTGCCGGTGCATTTTACCCGCACTCATGGGCGATCGAGGATGGATCCTTCCTGCGGTTCAATAACCTGACTGTAGGATATACCTTCCCTGCAAAATCGGTACGCAGCTCGCCTCCACCTTTGGTTACTCAAGACAGTTGCAGAATGTTGGTGAAACCCTGAATAAAGGAGTGGAAGTGCAATTGAACGCTGCCATCATGCGCAAGGCCAGCGGATTTACATGGAATGCAAATTTCAACATCTCCTTCAACAGGAATGAGATAGTAAAACTTGGTTTGGGTCAAACATCATTCCTTGCTGATCCAAGCTGGGGCGTGTCAGGCCAACCTGCTGATTATATCCAGCGCATCGGTGATCCAGTGGGATCTATGTGGGGACTTGTAACTGCAGGCTTTTATACAGTAAATGATTTTAACTATAATGTCAATACCGGAGCATATACATTAAGACCGGGTGTGCCTTCCAATGCATCCATTATCGGACCTGTGCAACCTGGCTCTATCAAGTTTTCGGATATAAATGGCGATGGCGTGGTTGATATCAATAACGACCGTACGATCATTGGTGATCCTACACCTAAATGTACCGGTGGTTTAAGCCAGCAGTTTACCTATAAAGCATGGGATGCCAGTTTATTTGTGAACTTTGCGTTTGGCAACGACATTTATAATGCCAACAAGATAGAAATGACCAATGGCTACTCGGCCAATTCAAACATACTTGCCATAATGGAAAACCGCTGGAGGGTAATCACACCTTCCGGTCAAACGGCTCAATTTGTGAATAACAATATTGTATATGGCCTACCTCCTGATCAACTGGCCGCTTTGAATGCCAACGCAACAATCTGGCAGCCGCTACGCAGTGCCGGTGCATTTTACCCGCACTCATGGGCGATCGAGGATGGATCCTTCCTGCGGTTCAATAACCTGACTGTAGGATATACCTTCCCTGCAAAATCGGTACGCAGCCTGAAAATGGAGAAATTGAGACTGTATGTAACGGCCAATAACTTTGCAATCATCACCAACTATTCCGGTTATGATCCTGAAGTGAGTGTACGTAGCAGTCCGCTTACACCAGGTCTTGATTATTCAGCTTACCCGAAGAGCAGCAGTTTCATTTTCGGAGTAAATGCATCATTCTAAATTTTTTAAAAGCTTGAGATATGAATACGAAGAAATTTAATTCAGCCATCGCGATTGTTGTACTGGCTTCATTAGTGCTGGTAACGGGCAGTTGTAAAAAATATCTCGATCAGCGTCCGATTACCGAAGTGGGTCCTGATGTAGTATTCAGTGATGTGCCTAACGCCTATAAAGCGCTTGCCGGTGTATATAGCAGGCTCGTTGGCGACCAGGTATATGGTATCCGGATCAGCCTTTACTTCCCGGTGGATAATGATGAAATGCAGGGACCAACCGGTGCATCTGATAATGACCGTCGCGACATTGCACGATATGCCGCCAATGCAGGTAATGCGCAGATCGAACGTCCATTCAACCAGTTGTTCCAGGGAATTGACTTTGCCAATATCTGTATCGACAACATTCCGAAAATGACAATGTATACAGAAGGCACTGACCAGGAAAAAAAGAAGTTGCAAAGAATGCACGGCGAAGCACTCGCCCTGCGCGCACAGTTTTATTTTGAGGCTATCAGGAACTGGGGCGACCTACCCGAACATTTTATACCAGCATATGCGCTTGCATCGGGCAACCCTTTCCCATCAAAAGTAGACAGGGATACACTGTATGCCCAATTGCTGGAGGACCTTCGCATAGCTGCAGATTTAGTTCCATGGCGCAATGAAATAACAAGCATCGGCGACCAGGTAGATGAGCGCCTTACAAAAGGAAGTATAAAAGCATTGCGTGCAAGGATCGCATTGTTCCGCGGTGGCTATTCACTTCGCCAGGACGGTACTTTGAAAAGAGGCTCTGACCATCAATATTATTACCAGATTGCAAGAACGGAATGCAATGATATTATAACGTCCGGGCAGCA